>CAZHGG010000895.1:0-3099 GCA_964531755.1 uncultured Polyangiaceae bacterium | reverse complement strand
CCTCCGCGCCCCAGCGCCGCGCGAGCCCATCGATGGGCATGGAGGCCGGGCGCGCCGCGAAGCCGAGCGCGATGGTCAACACGGCGATCGACCGGTAGGAAGGCGGGGAGGGAGAGCACACAGAGAAAGAAGACGGAGAAGGGTCTCTTGGCGGGGCCCCCTCTCCGTCGTGCTTCGCCGGCATCGAAAAGCAACGAAGCCCAGATAGATTCGTCGCGAGCGCCCTCGGGATCAAGTCCTGGATCGCCGGGATGCCCACGTGCGCGCAGGCGCGGCCGGGCTCCTGCCCGTGCTGCGGCGCCCCCTCGAGTCCGCTCGGAGAGCGGCTGATCATCGTCGGGCACGGGCTCGTCGAGCGGCAGGTCCAGGG
Source organism: uncultured Polyangiaceae bacterium (assembly GCA_964531755.1). Classification (GTDB taxonomy): domain Bacteria; phylum Myxococcota_A; class Polyangia; order Polyangiales; family Polyangiaceae; genus JAAFHV01. The sequence continues at coordinate 2,729 of CAZHGG010000895.1, read as the reverse complement.
CCCCGCGACGGCGGACGGCGTCCCCGAGCAGGGCGTCGTGACGCTCCGGCGCTACCGCTGCCGGAGGTGCGAGGCCGTCCTCGTCGTGGGCCCGCGGGGCCTCGTGGCTCGGCGCTGGTACGGCGCGGGCGCGATCTCCGTCGCGCTCGCCGTCTTCGCGGCCGGCGGGACCACGGCCGACGCGCGTGCCCGGACGAGCCCTCGACGCACCGTGGGAGGCTCCGCCGTCGACCGCTGGATCACCCTGGTGCGCTGGCTCGACGCGGTCCGCGAGATGCGCCTCTTCGCCGTGGCCGGCCTCGACGGGCTCGGGCGGCGAGACGTCGCCCGCTACGTCCTTCTCGCGCTCGCGGCCCGTGGAGGTCACACCCTCGGTGGCGATCTCGCCTCGTGTGCCTTCGCTGGAGCATGTGCGGCGGCGTGATCCGAGACCGCGTAGTGGCCTTACGTCGGCGCACTCGGTGCGCCGACGTCGACGGACACCACGACGGTGCGCGAGGTCCCTGAAGATCCACTGAGGAGGATCGGCGGAAAGGCCGTCCGGACCTGTCACGAAGTCCTCGCGGGCATTGAGCCCACCAAGGAGACCCATGGACAACCTGACCCCGAAGAATCACGGCGAGGAAGTGGCCGTCTTTCGCCACGCGCTCATCGGCGAGCTCGCGAGCGCGGAGCTCGATCACGGCGCACGCGCAGAGGCGCTACGCCGCCTGAGCGCGCAGCGCGTACGCCCGCCCGACAGCGACACCACCCGCACCTACTCCGTGCCCACCCTCGAGCGCTGGCTGTACGCCTTCAAACGCGGCGGGCTGAAGGCCCTCATCCCCCACGCTCGCGGCGATCGCGGCCGAGGGCGCGCGCTGAATCCTGCGCTGCGTGAGCTGCTCTGCGACATCCGTCGAGAGCACCCGAGCGTGAGCGTCACGCTCATCCTGCGCACGCTCGGCGCGGACGGCCGCGTGGGCCCCGAAGTGACCGAGTGCACGGTGCGGCGCATGTTTGCCGAGAAGGGCCTCGTGCGTACGGCCTCGGCCGACGGCGACGGCACGAAGACCCGACTCCGGTGGCATGCCGCCCGGCCCGGCGCGCTCTTGCACGGAGACGTGTGCCACGGCCCCACGCTGACCCTCGACGGACACAGGACCCCGGTGCGCGTGCACGCCCTCATGGACGACGCCTCGCGCTACGTCGTCGCGTTGCGGGTGGCTCCCGACGAGCGCGAGAAGACCATGCTCTCGCTCTTCACGCAGTCGCTCATGGAGCACGGCAAATTCGACGCACTCTATCTCGACAACGGCGCGACCTACCGCGGAGACATCCTTCGGCTCGCGTGCGCGCGACTCGGCGTTACGCTCCTCCACGCCAAGCCCTACGACGCCCCTGCGCGCGGCAAGATGGAGCGCTTCTGGCGTCGCATGCGGGAGCAGGCGCTCGACCACATCGGTCAGGTCGCCTCGCTCGCCGACGTCGAGGCGAAGCTCCGCACGTGGCTCGTGCGCTACTACCAGTCCACCCCGCATGCAGGCATCCTCGGTCGCGCGCCGGCCACCGTCTTCGCGGAGGGCGAGAAGGTCCGCGTCTCCGAGGACGAGCTCCGGCAGGCGCTCACCATGCGCGTGCGACGCCGTGTCCGCCGCGACACCATCGTCAGCGTCGACGGTGTCCTCTACGAGGTCCCGCTAGGCTATCTCGCGGGGCAGATCGTCACGATCGCGAAGAGCCACTTCGACGACAGCGTCCCCGTCATCGAGCTCGACGACAAGCGCATCCCGCTCCTCGTCGTCGACCCCCTGCTCAACGGGAGTCGGCAGCGCCCGCTCCGACGAGAGCCGCCCGCCCGAACTGGCCGGCGCGTCGACTTCGACACCAGCAAGACGCTCGAGGCGGACATCACGAGCAAGACCCTCGCGGCGGACACCGAAGACCAGGAGGACGACGATGACGCGATCTTCTGACTTCGTCACCCACTTCGGCCTCCGGGCCCCGCCCTTCTCGAAGGAGGTGGACGACCACGAGCTGTGGCTCCCGGAGACCAAGGCCACGCTCGTCAGCGAGCTCGAGGCCGCCCTCGAGGCACGCGAGAGCGTGCTGCTCATGGGCGAGCCCGGCGTCGGAAAGACGTGCGTGCTACGGGCGCTGCGCAACCGGCTACCGCAAGCGGGCTTCCGGCTGACGTATTGCCCCAACGCGACGCTCGGCCGCCGCGACTTCTACCGCTACCTCTGCCACGCCCTCGGCCTCCAGCCCTCGTCGACCGCCGCGAACCTCTTCTTGGCAGTCGAGACCCACGTGCAGAGCCTGCGCAGAGAGAGGCTCCATCCGGTCTTCCTCCTCGACGAGGCGCACCTCCTCCATCCCGACATGCTGGCCCATCTGCACATCCTGATGAACTACGAATGGGACGCGAAGGCGCTCCTCTCGCTGGTCCTCGTCGGCCTCCCGGAGCTCGAGTCGAGCCTCGGGCGCCGCGCGCATCGCTCGCTCCTCACGCGCATCCACTCCCGCTTCCTCGTCGCCCCAGCCACGGTCGACGACACGGCGGAGTACGTGCGCTACCGCCTCGCCGCCATCGGCTGCGAGCGCGCCCTCTTCCCGGACGATGCGCTCGCCGCGCTCCACGATGCCTCGGAGGGAGCCCTCCGCGAAATCGACCGCCTCGGCACCGCGGCTCTCCGCGACGCAGCGAGGCGAAAGAAGAAGCTCGTCGACAAGGAGACCGTCTCCCGCGT
>CAZHGG010000894.1:0-3100 GCA_964531755.1 uncultured Polyangiaceae bacterium | reverse complement strand
CGGCGCCCGAGCCCGCACACGCGGCGACGCCCGAGCCCGCGCCCTCGCGCGCGCCGCGCGAGAGCCTCCCCCCGCGCCCGTGGAGCGACGCGTTCGAGCCCGCCGGATCCGCGCGCGACGCCTTCCGCGTGCGCCCGGAAGAGGTGCAGCTGCACACCGACCCGGCGCTGTTGCCGGAGGAGCCGCGCTCGAGCGGGGGCCTCTTCGAGATCGTGGGGAGCGTCACGCGGCGGGCGCTCGCCCTCGGGATCGCGGCGCGCGAGCCGAGCTTCCACGTCTTCGTGGCTGCGGAGCCCGAGGTGATGATCGAGGACGACGTCGTGCGCTTCGCCGAGCGCTTCGCGGCGGCCCGCCCGCGGCCGCCGGACATCGTGTACGTGCACGACTTCCAGCGCCCCGAGGCCCCGAGGCCCCTCTGCCTACCCGCGGGGGAGGGGAAGACCCTGGTCGCGGCGATGGAAGAGCTGCTCGACGGGCTGCGCGCGGACATCGTGGAGATCACAGACTCCGACGAGCTCCAGGCGGCGCAGGCAGGCCTCGGGCGCGAGCTCGAGGCGAAGAACCGGGAGATCCTGGCCGGGCTCGAGTCGCGCGCGAAGACGCTCGGGTTCGGCATCCGGGCCGTGCCGGGCGGCGTGCAGACCTTCCCCATCCTCCACGGCAAGCCCGTGAGCCCCGAGCAGTTCGGGGCGTTCGACGAGCCCACGAAGCGCGCGCTCGGTGAGGCCGAGGAGCGCCTCACCTCCGAGGTCGCCAAGGCGGCGCAGCGCGTCCGCAGCGAGAGCGCCCGCTTCGACGCGGCCCGCGCAGAGGCCCTCGGCCAGACCGTGGCGGCGCTCGTCGCCGCGCGGCTCGCCGCCATGCGCGAGGCGCTCGCGCCCGCGGGCGACGGCGTGTTGGCGTACTTGGCGGACGTGGAGAAGGCGCTGTCGGAGGACTGGGAGGACCTCGTCAGCGACGACGAGCGCGAGCCCGGCGGTCCGGGCCCGGGCGGCGACGACGAGTCGGGCCCCGGCAAAGACGGCCGTGATCACGACCCGGAGCACGCGACCCGGTTGAACCGCTTCCGCGTGAACCTGCTCGTCGCGTCCGACGCCGCCGGGACCGGCGCCCCCGTGGTCTACGAGACCAACCCCACCTATCCGAATTTGTTTGGGTATTTGGAGCGGAGGGCCCGCTTCGGCGCGCTCCTCACCGACTTCACGCGCATCCGCGCGGGGGCGCTCCACCGCGCGTCGGGCGGCGTGCTGGTGGTGCGCGCGGCCGACCTCATGACCGACCCGATCATCTGGGAGCGCGTCAAGCGCGTGCTGCGCGAGCGCCGCGTGGGCGCCGAAGACCCGCTCGGGCCGCTCGGGCTCTACGCGACGACGCTCCGGCCGGTGCCCGTGCCCATCGCGGTGCGCGTCATCCTCGTGGGGCCGCCCGGCCTCTACGCCGCGCTGCTCGAGGCGGACGCCGACTTCGCCGCGCTCTTCCGCGTCAAGGTCGAGGTCGAGCCCTCCATCCCTCGCACCGACGACGCGCTGGTCCGCCTCGACGCTTACCTCATGGCCATGGCCAAGGAGCGCGGGTGGGGCGCGTTCGATCGCGCGGCGCGCGCGCGCCTGCTGGACCTCGCGACGCGCCTCTCGGGGGATCGCGAGCGCCTGTCGCTCACCCTCGCTCCCCTCGAGGAGACCGCGGCCTTCGCGAGCGCGCTCGGGCACGCGCGCGAGCTCGGGCTCGACGAGGCGCCGCCGTCGATGCCCCCGTCGCGCGTCGCGCCGCCCCCGCCGGAGAAGCCGGTCAAGAGCGCCGAGAAGCCCGCGAAGACCGCGGAGAAGGGCGGCAAGGGCGCGAAGGTCGCCGAGCGCCCGAGCGAGCCCGCGGCCGTCACCACGGTCGAGGACATCGACGCGGCGTGGCGCGAGCGCCGAGAGCGCCTCGGGTCCGCGGAGCGCCACATCCGCGAGCTCACGCTGCGGGGCGAGGTGGCGCTCGACACCGACGGCTGGCGGGTGGGCGTGGTCAACGGCCTCAGCGTGTTCAGCGCCGGCGACGTGGAGTTCGGCCAGCCCATGCGCATCACGGCGGTCGTCGCGCTCGGGCGCGAGGGCATCATCGACGTAGAGCGGGAGGCGCAGCTCGGCGGCTCGATCCACACGAAAGGCGTGGCCATTCTGCGCGGCTACCTCGGCAAGATGTTCGGTCAGGAGCGGCCGCTCAGCGTGCGCGCGCAGCTCGCCTTCGAGCAGAGCTACGGCGAGGTGGACGGCGACAGCGCGTCGTCGACCGAGCTGTACAGCCTGCTCTCGGCCCTCTCGGACATCCCCATCGACCAGAGCGTCGCGGTCACCGGGAGCGTGAACCAGCTCGGAGAGGTGCAGGCGATCGGCGGCGTCTGTGCCAAGATCGAGGGGTTCTTCGACCTGTGCCAGGCGCGCGGCCTCACGGGGCGGCAGGGTGTGCTGCTCCCGCGCGCGAACCTCCCGCACCTCGTGCTCCGGCAAGACGTGGTGGCGGCGGTCGCCGCCGGGCAGTTCCACCTCCACGCGGTCGCGACCGTGAGCGAGGGCATCGAGGTGCTCACCGGCGTGCCGGCGGGTGCGCGCGACCCGAGCGGGCGCTTCCCGGCGGGCTCCGTGTTCGGCCGCGTGGAGCGGCGCATCATCGAGATCGCCGAGCGCCTGCGGCAGGCCGAGGCGACCGGCCGCGTGCCCTCCCCAGCGCCTTCGATGGACGACGTGAGCGCCGTCGACCTCGGCGGCGACGAGCTCGATTTTCGCGGAGGACGCTGAGCTTGCGGCGCCGCGACCCTCGCCATGGGCGCCCTCTCGGCCTCGCGCTCGCGCTGGCGCTCGCGGGGTGCGCCGGCGACGGCACGGTGACGCGGCTCGCTGGGGGAGAGCTCCGCGAGGGACCGGCCGTCCCGCCTGGCGCCTACCGGGCGTTCCTCGAGGGGGCGCTGGCGGAGGAGCGCGGCGATCTCGCCGCCGCCGCGCGCGGCTACCGCACCGCGGCCGAGCAGGGCCCGGACGATCCCGAGGTGTGGTCCAGGCTAGGCCGCGTGTGGTGCACGGTGCGCCCGCGCGACGCCGACGCCGCGTTCGCGCGCGCC
>CAZHGG010000893.1:0-3103 GCA_964531755.1 uncultured Polyangiaceae bacterium | reverse complement strand
GCCGGCGGCGTCGGGCGCGCCCGCGGCCAGCGCGCTGCCGGGGCCGAAGGACCCCGTCGCCCCCGCCGCGGCCGCCGCCGTCTGGCGGGTGAGCGCCCTGAAGGAGGACGCGACCGTGACGTACGTCGAGGCCCCCGTCGGCAAGCGGACCCTCTCGGGAGCGCTCGCCCGGGCCGGGCTCCCCACGCGCGAGATCCACCGCCTGCTGAAGGCGTTCGAGGGCAAGCGAAAGCTCGATCGGGCCCGACCGAAGGACTCCTTCGCGTTCGCGCTCGACAAGGCGAAGGGGCGCCTCCTCGGCTTCGAGCTCACCACGGCGGCCTCCGACGTGTGGCAGGCGAGGCCCAGCGACGGGGCGGACGGGCCGGGGAGCGGACCCCTCGTGGTCTCCAAGCTCGAGCTCGCGGTCGAGCGCAGGAAGATCGCCGCGGCGTTCTCGGTGGAGACCGAGCTCCACGACGCGGTCAAGAAGGCGGGGCTCGACGAGGACATCCTCAAGCGCCTCGACGACGCGCTCGACGGCCACTTCGAGCTCGCGGCCATGCGCGCGGGCACGCGCGTACGCCTCGTCGCGACCGAGGTGCGCGTCGAGGGCGCGCTCACCCGGTACGCCCACGTCGACGCCGTCGACGTCCACCCGCCCTCCGCGCCCGCCCTCCGCGTGTACCGCTTCGCGGGCGACGACGACGACGAGCGCGACGGCCACGACGGGCGCGAGCGCAAAGGGCGGCACCGCCGGAGGCGTCCGCCGGGGTTCTACGACGGCAAGGGGCACCAGCCGTACCACGGGGGGTGGCGCTCCCCGGTGCCAGGTGCCCGTATCTCCTCACGATTCAACCCGAAGCGGATGCACCCGGTGCTCCACGTGGTCATGCCGCACAACGGCATCGACTTCGCGTCGCCCACGGGGGCCAAGGTGTACGCGGCCTCGGGCGGCACCGTGGTGACGGCGGGCAACGGCGGCCCGTGCGGCAACATGGTGCAGATCGAGCACCCCGGCGGGCTGACGACCTCGTACTGCCACCTGTCGCGGTTCGCGGCAGGGCTGCACGCGGGGCAGCACGTCGACACGCGGCAGCTCGTGGGCTACGTCGGCGCCACGGGCCGAGTGACCGGGCCACACCTGCATTTCGCGCTGAAAAAGGCCGGTCAGTTCGTCGACCCCATGTCGCTCAAGATGGACGGGGTGCGCGTCCTCCCGCCCTCGGAGCGCGGGGCGTTCGCGTCCACGCGCGCGCGCCTCGACGGGGAGCTGGACGCCGTGTCCCTCCCTGCGGCCACGGCGGCCCCGGACGCGGGCGCGCGGGACGAAGAGGTGTTCGAGGAGGCCCCGGAGGACGCCGCGGAGGCGGGCGCGCCCCGGGGCGACGGGACGCCATGAAGGGGCGGGGCGTTCTGCGGCTCGCTGAACGTTTGGTGCCGGGTCCGCCTGGTTTTCCGCTAGGGTGACGGCCGAAGCAGCATGGCCACGCTCACGCAAGGCGCCAAGGTCGGCGCGTTCCTGCTCATCTCCGCGGCCGGCGGGCTCCTCGTGTACCGCACGGTCAAGAAGGAGGTGGGGGACGGCTCGGGCTACACCGTGCACGCGTACCTCAACGACGCGTCGGGCCTCGCGCCGCACTCGCGGGTGACCATCGCCGGCATCCCGGTCGGCAGCATCCAGAAGATCTCGCTCGAGCAGGGCCGCGCGCGCGTCGACGTGCGGCTCGCGGCCGACGTGGCGCTCAACTCGTCCGCCACGCTCGGCGTCCGCTCGGCGAGCCTCCTCGGCGAGAACATCATCGTGCTCACCCCCGGCGTGGGCGAGCCGAAGAAGAAGGACGGCGACGAGATCGCGACGCTGCCGGAGCCGAAGAGCTTCGACAACCTGAAGGAGCAGCTCTCGTCGATCGCCGACGACATCAAGAAGGTGTCGCACCAGCTCGCCGAGTCGGTGGGCACCGACCGCGGCGGCCAGCAGATCAAAGACATCTTGCGGAACGTCGCCGACGCGACCGAGCAGCTCGACCTCGCGGTGCGCGAGAACCGCGCCGGCATCCGCCACACCATCGACAACGTCGACCGCATCACGTCGCGCGGCGGCCCGCAGATCGACGCCATCCTCGAGAACGTGCGCATCATCACGGAGGACGTGAAGGTGATGCTCGCCAAGAACGGCGGCGGGGCCGAGGGCACCGAGAGCGGAGAGCTCCGGCAGACCATCGAGCGCATCAACCGCGCGTCGAAGAGCCTCGAGAGCACGCTCGCGCACGCCGACAACATCGCCGGCCGCATGGATCGCGGGGAGGGCACGCTCGGGCGCCTCTCCAAAGACGAGGCGCTCATCAACGAGGTGCAGGGCGTGGCCGAGGGCGTGAACGACTACGTCGACAGCCTGCGCAGGCTGCAGACCGTGGTCGGCCTCCGGTCGGACTACAACTACCTCTCGAGCACGGTGAAGAGCTACGTCGAGCTGCGCCTCTACCCGCGCGAGGACAAGTACTACCTCATCGAGCTCATCAACGACCCGCGCGGCGTCACGAGCTACAAGCAGGAAGACGTCGACTCCACCGACCCGAACCGCGCGGCCCACTCGCGCACGGTCACCACCACCACGCAGTCGTCGCTGCGCTTCACGGTGCAGTTCGCCAAGCGGCTCGGACCGTTCACCGGCCGCTTCGGCATCAAGGAGTCGTCCGGTGGCCTCGGCTGGGACACGACGCTGTTCCGCAATCGCCTCGAGATCGTCCAGGACGTGTTCGGCTTCGGCGAGGAGGCCATTCCGCGCTACCGCGTCTACGCCGCGTGGCAGTTCCTCGACCACTTCTGGTTGCTCGGGGGCGTCGACCACATCCTGCTCGAGCAGCGGCGCGACTTCTTCATGGGCCTGCAGCTCCGCTTCACCGACGAAGACCTGAAGACCATCTTGCCGTTCGCGGGCGGCCTGCGCCCCTGAGCGCGCCGACGCGACGCGCCCGAGAGGCGGAGAAGTTCGGGGTGCTCGGCGCTAGCCCGTGGGAGCCGGCATGGGCGGCAACACGGTCGCCGGAGGGGGCGCCGGGGGGCTGCCGGTCGCGGGGGCGGCAGGCGTCGCCGCGGGCGCGGGCGCGGGCGCCGGGGCCGG
>CAZHGG010000892.1:0-3104 GCA_964531755.1 uncultured Polyangiaceae bacterium | reverse complement strand
AGCCGGCCACCGCCTCGATGCCGCCCGTGGGCGCGAGGGCCCCGTCGGCCCCGGAGAGCCCCGTCGCCGCGCCCGCGCCGGTCATCGTGCCCGCGCTCGCGCCGTCGCAGCCGAGCCCGGCGCTGCCCGCGGCGCCCGCACCCCCGCCGTCCGCGCCGACGCTCCCCGCGGCGCCGGCCGTCGCGTCCGCGCCCTCCGCGGTGTCGCTCCCGGCGGGCGTAGGCATGGAGTCCCTCCCGCCGGACGCCCTCTCGTCGGCGTCGCCGCCCCCCGTGGTCGTGTCGGTGCTGGCCACGCCCAAGCTCCACCAGGTGCTCGCGGAGGGGGGGCCCCGCGTGGGCGCCACCACCACCGTGCCCGCGGCGACGCCGCCGTCGGAGCCGCGCGCGGTCGACGGCAAGCGCCGGGGCAAGCCGTGGTGGGAGGAGCTCTTCAACGACGACTACCTGCGCACCACCGGCGCGGTGACCGAGCGTGAGATCGCGGCCGAGGCCACGTTCATCGAGGAGAGTCTCGGCGTCGCGAAGGGGGCCACCGTCCTCGACCTCGCGTGCGGGAGCGGCCGGCACGCGATCGAGCTGGCCGCGCGGGGCTACCAGGTGATCGGCTTCGACCTGTCCTTGGCGATGCTTGCGCGCGCCTCCGACGACGCCCAGGAGCGCCACCAGAAGCTCAATTTCGTGCAGGGCGACATGCGCGAGATGACCTTCGAGGACGCGTTCGACGGCGTCTACTGCTGGCAGACCAGCTTCGGCTTCTTCGAAGAGGAGAAGAACGCCGCCGTCGTCGGCAACGTGCACCGCGCGCTCAAGAAGGGTGGCCAGTTCCTGCTCGACGTCGTCAACCGCGACTACGTCGCGCACGACGCGCCCTCGCTCGTCTGGTTCGAGGGCGACGGGTGCATCTGCATGGACGAGGTGCACCTCGACTTCATCACGTCCCGCCTCCGCGTGAAGCGCACCATGATGATGGACGACGGGCGCTCCAAGGAGATCGAGTACTCCGTGCGCGTCTACTCGCTGCACGAGCTCGGCAAGCTCCTGAACGACGCGGGGTTCCGCGTGGCCGAGGTGTCGGGGCGCATCCAGACCCCGGGCGTCTTCTTCGGCGCCGAGGCTCCGTCGATCATCATCCTCGCCGAGAAGCGCTGAGCGCGGGCGCGCCGCGCGCAGCCCCGGCTGATTGCGTGCATCTTGCACGTAAAAGCGCGCGCGCGCCCGTTCGCGAGGACGCCCGAGAGAGCGCCGCGGGGAGCGTTCTACGGTGGGGCCGGCGCCGCCGCGTCCCGCGCCCTCAGCGGGCCGAGCACTGGTAGTCGTCCCGCGAGGTGCGCCCTCGGGGGAGCACGCACTTGGTGCCCGAGGGGCAGCCCGCGCTGTCGGCGCACGCGACGCCGCACACCCGACGCGACGACGAGATCTGCAGGCAGCGGCTGTCCGCGGCGCCGCAGTCGGCGTCCTGGGTGCAGCTCGCGCCGACCTTGCGCACGTCGGCGAGCGGGCTCACCTTCGGGTTCTCGTCGATCCCGTGGACGCCGTACACGTGGACCCACGAGCGCTCGCCGACCGCGTTCATGCGGGCGAGCACGCTGTCCCACGAGCGCGGGATCCACGCGCCGCCGCGGCCGTCGATGAACGAGTGGATGAACGCGATGACCTGGTTCGCCTTCGACTGGATGGCCGAGTAGTTCGCGGTCGTGATGACGTCGGTGTTCTCGGGGTTGCGCTTCGGGTTCTTGTAGAGCTCGTCGGCGTAGCCCGTGTAGGTCTCGCAGCCGTTGAAGAGGTAGACCTGCTGCTTGTCGGTCGACTCGATGTCCTTGAACGTCGCGGCGGGGATGGCGACGCGCGCGGGCTTGTACGCCACGACGACGCCGGAGTACCCGAGGCTGCGGCCCGCGTGCCCGTCGTAGATCACGACGTCGGACGACTTGGCGCTGGCCTTGTAGGCGTCGACGAGGAGCTGGCGGGTGTCGGGGGTGCTCATGTCGACGTGCACGATGCGCACGCGCACGGCGACCTCGGCGCCCTTCACCTTGATGGCGCTGGTGAGCGGACCGGAGTCGATCTTCAGGTCCTCGAACCGCGCGACTGGGGAGCGGAAGCCGCTGGCCACGAGGTCGTCGTAGATCGAGCGCGCGTGGTCGATGTCCTTGGGCGGATCGTTGTGGTCGCCGCCCACGTGCACGGCGATGTCGAGGCCGTCCGCGAAGAGCGCGAGGTACTTGGGGTAGGCGTTGCGGCTGCGCTCGATCGGCGTGATGAACACCTGGAGCTTCAGCGCCTCCCCGTCGAGCGTCGCGGGCACGGGGAGGAAGGTCTTGCCGCCCTCGGTGGTGAGGGGGAGCTTGCGGAGCAGGTCGTTCACGCCCGCGAACTCGGCGTTGACGGTGAAGGCGTAGCCTTCGGCGATCGCGTCGAGCGCGCCCGTGGTGGCGGTGTCTTGCCGAAACTGGATCGCGACGCCGGCGTCCGAGATGCGCTGATCCTCGGGCCAGATGCGGTCGAGCTCGCCGGTGATGGCCGTGGTGACGGCGAGGCGGAGCTCGTCGGCCTTCGCGCGGACCGCGGCGTCCTTCTCGGCGCCCTGGAGGGCCGTGATGGCGGCCGAAGGCTTGAAGGTCACGCGCGTCGTGAGCGCGAACTCCTGGCCGGCCGTGCTGCGGTAGTTGAGCTCGTCTTCGCTGTTGGCCGCGGCCTCGTCGTCGATGGCGGCGCTGCACCCGGCGCTCCCGGCGGCGAGACCGAGCGCGAGGGGGAGGGCGAAGGGGAGGGCGACGAGCGAGGCGAGGCGGGAGAGGCGCATGCCCACCCTCAAGCACGCGCCGTGCCGGGATGTGGGTGTGGGTAGGTCCACGTAGTCTCGGGATTTGCGCCCCCCGGCGCCGGTCCGGCCGGTGCGCCGGGGATCCACCGCGAGCCCCCGACGCCCCAGGCGGCCCGAGAGGCGCTACGGTGGGGCGTGCTCCGCCGCTCCCTCTCTTCGGGCCTGCGTCCCCTCCTCGCGCGCCTCGCGCTGACCTCCGGCGCGCTCGCGGCGTGCGGCAACGCGCCCGCCCCAGCGTCGCCGACCGCGGCGCCCTCCGTGGAGCCGCTCGCCGCACC
>CAZHGG010000891.1:0-3110 GCA_964531755.1 uncultured Polyangiaceae bacterium | reverse complement strand
CCGACGACGTGCGCGAGTCGCCCTCGGTCAAGCTCGCTCAGGCGCTCCTCGACGCCGGCGCGGAGGTCGTCGGCCACGACCCCGAGGCGAACGAGAACTTCCGCGAGGCGACGGGCGGCCGCGTGAAGGTGACGGACCGCGACTACGACGCGCTCGACGGCGCGCACGCGCTCGTGCTGCTCACCGAGTGGCGCAGCTACCGGGCGCCGAACTTCGGCGAGGTCAAGCGACGCATGGCCCCCGCGCGAGGCGCCCACACCCCGGTCCTCGTCGACGCGCGCAACATCTGGCGCCCCCTCGAGGTCGCGCGCGCGGGCCTGCGCTACCAGGGCGTCGGGGTCGCCGAGGACCCCGTGCGCGCGGTCGACCGACCCTCGCACCGGTAGGCGCGAACCGGACGAGCGAGCCGTGGCCCGCGGGCGAGCGAGGAGCGAGGAGGGGCACCACGTGGCCCGAGGCCTCGCCGCGCGCGGCGACGGGGTCGTGATCCTCGACGACCTCGGCGTCGGCCTCGCGACCGTGTGTCCGCTGGCTCCGCGCCGGCGAGGGCTGAGGCGCGCTACTCGGCGAAGCGCGTGCCGAGGAACGTGAGGTAGAGCCCCGGGTTGTCATCGAAGAAGCGCCGGAGCTCGTCGCCGTCGATCGCGTAGAGCCGCGACGCGGTCTCGGCCGTGACCGCGCACACGGCGCGGCCGCCCCTGCGCAGGGCGTCCGCCTCCCCGACGAACGCGCCGCGCCCGAGGCGCACGGGGTCGAGCCCGGGCGTCTCCACGCGCACGGTGCCGTCGATCACGAGGTACGCGGCGTCCGGCGTGGTGCCCCGCTGCCAGAGCACCTCGCCGGCCGCTACGTCAATCGCCGACAGGGCGCTCTGGAGCTGGGTCTTCTGGCTGCTCGTGAGGCTGCCGAGCACGCTGTTTTGGCCGATGAGCTCCCACGCGCCCTCGTCGCGCACGCGCACCAGGCGCTCGAGGCGCTTCAACATCTCGCTGCCGCGGAGGAGCGGGAGGAAGTCGTCGCGATCGATGGCGATGAGGTCGACCTCGGTCTGCGCCACCACGTCGGCCATGCGCGGCTCGGCGAGGATGAGCGCGCGCTCGCCGAAGTAGTCGCCGGCCTGGTAGGTCTTCAGCATGACGCCGTCGCGCACGACGTCGACGTGCCCGTTCACGACGATGTAGAACGCGTCGCCGCGCGTGCCTTGCGTGACGATGCGCTCGCCCTGGGGGAGCCGAATCCTCCGCGCCACCTGAAGGAGCTGCCGCGCGCGCGAGAGGGGGAGATCCCGCAGGAAGTCGACCATCGCCACGGCGTCCAGCAGCGCGATCGCCTCGCCGTACTCGGGCGGCGCGACGTCGACGCGGAGCGTGTGCTCGATACCCACCTTCGCGGGTCGGAGGCCCGCGTCCCGGGGGACGTCCTTGTCGGCGATGTGCACGAGGAAGAGCCGCTTCTTCACCTCGCTCGACAGCTTCGCGAGGTTCGCCGCCGGCGTGTGGAGCGGCGGGACGCCCGCCTCGTGGAGGATGAGGTTGTGGTGCCCCCGGAACGAGTAGAGCTCGCGGAACCGCCCGCGCCCGAGCACGCCCGCCTCCGCCATCTCGCGGACGCGATCGGGGTCGTAGAGGGTGTCGCCCGAGATCGCGATGCTCTTGCCGCCGTAGAACGCCTCGACGCCGATCGCGGGGATGGAGTGGAGCGTGTAGCGGAACCACAGCTCGCCACCGCGCACGTGCACCGGGGCGCCGATGCGCACCGGGTGGAACACGAACGTGCGGCGCAGCACCTGCTCGGAGTAGCCGCTGAGCGCGGAGTACTTGCGCAGGAACGAGCCGAGGATGTGGGGCGTGGTGTAGAGGCTGACCTTGGTCTCTTCCAGGATCTTCTGGAACGTGCCCGCGTCGTGGTCGGCGTGGCAGTGCGTGAGGATGACCCCGTCGATGGTCTTCGGCGCGACGCCGCGCGCGCGCAGGTACTCGGTCGCGTCGGTGGGCGGGTCGACGACGAGCGCGCGGCCGCCCATCCAAAGGAGGAATCCGGTGGTCTTGCCCGACGGGTCGAAGCCATGGCTGGCGCCGAGCACCGTGACGCCGAAGTCCGGCGGCGTGAACTGCACCGCGCCGACGGCGTCGAGCGTGGACTCCGCGCGCGGCGGCAGCTCGACCTCGCTCGGCACGTTGGCGACCCGCGCTTCGCCGTCGTAGACGACGTACTCCGCGCCGGCCCGGACGATCCGCACGCGCTCGCCGAACCGCGCCACACCCGCCTGGTCGAAGTGGACGAACTCGACGAGGTCGTCGACCTCGATGCGGCCGCGGCCGGGCACGTTGCGGAAGAACTCGGCCTCGGCGTGGAAGTCGGGCCGAGCGTCCGCGGGGAGCCCCGCGACGAACTCGGAGTCGTCCGGAACGCCCACCGGCCCGAAGAGGGTCTCCTGGAAGATCGACCGCACACGGGCCTCGACCTCGACGCTCTCGACCAGCAGGCGCGCCTTGCGCTTCAGGAGGAAATAGCTGTAGTATGCAGGGAACTCGAACTCGGCCACGGACAGGCCGCGCTTCTGATCGAACAGCTTGCGAGGCACGACGTAGAGCTCGGGCAGCCCGAGCTTCCGCGCCATCACGTCTTTGATGGTCTCCGGCGGAATCCCGACCTGGATCGCGCCGGCGGATGTGGGGATGTAGGTTCCCCCGCGGGGAAGCACGAACCACTCGGCTTGTTCGGTCACGCTCGAACGATACACACGGTGGCCGGGGTGCCGTCGGCCTTTTTGCGGCCGCGCTGCCCCGACGCCGGTGGCACGCGGCGCGACCGCGCGCGGCCGACGCCGCTTACTTCGCCGCCCTCGGCCGTGGTACCTTCCGCGGGATGCGTCGTCTTTGGCTGTTCGGCACCGGCCTCGCTCTCCTCTGCGCCGTGGCGCTCGCGTGCACCGACGAGGCGAAGGTCCCCGCGGGCGAGGGGGGCGCGTGTGAGCTCGTCGGCGACTGCGCGGAGGGGCTGGCGTGCGTCGCGCAGACGGGCCAGACCGCCGGCCGCGTGTGCAAGCGGCTCGATCCCGCCCCGCCCGCGCCCGTCGACGCGACGACGCCGGACACCTCCGCGCCCGA
>CAZHGG010000890.1:0-3113 GCA_964531755.1 uncultured Polyangiaceae bacterium | reverse complement strand
CACCCCCGGGTCCACGGGCGCGCCCGAGTCGACGCCCGGGTCGGGCGGCGTGACCGGGGCAGAGTCCGGGACGCTCGCGTCGACGGGCGGGGCCGCGTCGGGCTTGCCCGAGTCGACGCCCGCGTCGGGCACCGGGATCGGCGTGCAGGTGCCGGGCTTGAGGTCGACCGACGAGCACTTCTCGCCGGCGGGGCAGCCGTTGCCGACGGAGGTGTCGCCGCGGCAGCCGGCCTTGCACTTGAGGGTGCCTGCGTCGCAGATCTTCCCGCTGGTCTTGCCGCCGCAGTCCGCGTCGGTGTCGCAGTCGTCGGTGCAGCGCCCCGTGCCGACATCGCAGCGCGGCGTGGTGCCGCCGCAGTCGGCCGCGGCCGTGCAGCGCCCGCAGCTCCCGGCCTTGGCGCCGGCGGTGAAGCACGTGGGGTTCGCGGGAGGACACGCGGGCATCATCGCGGAGCCGTCGTTGCCTGCGCACGCCTTGCAGGTCTTGAACGCAGAGCCCGCGACGTCGACGCAGAACGGCGTGTTGACCGTGCACGGCGCGGCCCCGGCGCTGCCGAAGTCACCGGTGCACGCGACCGAGCACGAGCCCTTGTTCGCGCCGGCGGTCTCGCAAATGGGCGCGGCGGCCGTGGGGCAGGGCCGCGTGGCGCCCGCCTGGCCGTTGTTCCCGTTGCAGTCCATGCACTTGGCGTTGTTCGCGGCGTCACCGCCGGCGCAGACGGGGGTGTTGCCCGCGCAGGCGGTGTGCGAGGCGGTGTCGGCCGGCGGCGTCCCGGCGCAGGCGCCCATCGTCAGCTGGATGTCGTCGAAGTCGACCGGCGGCAGGCTCCCGTCTGAGACCCCGCAGCCGCCGGAGCCGCAGAAGTTCACGAACTTGATCTGCGCGTGCGTCCGCCCGGCGGGCACGGTGAAGCTCTGGCCGGTCCAGCGCCACTGACCGTCGTTGGTGATGGCGGCCGAAGCGACCCCGTTGCAGCCCGACGCCCCGCCGTTGGTGAAGCCGCCGGAGCTCAGCAGCCAGCACTCCGTGTCGGTGGAGGAGGTGGGGCTCACGAGGCCGGCGGCGCCGGTGTACACGATGCCGATGAACGGCTGTCCGCCCGCCGCGGCGCGCGTCCAGGCGCTGAGGCAATATTGCTGGCCCGCGGTCACAGCCATGACGTTGGCGCCGATGCCGAACACGCGGCCGCCCGAGACGCCGTTGGTCTCGCGGACGTACTTGCCCGCGCACGCCGCGCCCGGGCCGTCGTCCGCCACGGAGCTGCGCACCACGATGGGCTGACCCGGCGTCGAGTAGGTGTTCGACGCCGTCGACGAGGAGGTCCGCCACTTCGCCGCGTCGGCGCCGAGCTCCCAGCTCTCCTTCACCTGCGCGTTCGCGACGGACGGGAGCGAGGCCACGGCCCCGAGCGCGAGCCCGACGAGGAGCGGCGTGAGCGTCGAGGGACGGTTCTTCAACGTGAGGTTCTTCATGGCTCTCCGGCGTGGTGTGCGGTCGTAAGGAAGCGCGCTCGCGCGCATCGATGCAGAATAGCGCAAGCCACCCGCGGTGGCAGGGGGAAATCGGGGCGCGCGCGACGAGCGCGCAGGCGTCGCCGAAGCACGGTACAGTGAAGGGCGATGCGCTCCCCCCTCGCTGCCGCCCGCGGCGCGGCCCCCCGTCGCCGCCCGTCGTTCTTCGTCCTCGGGCTGTCCGCCGTGGTCGCCCTCGCCGCCGGCTGCGCCACGCAGAAGCCTCGGCCGGTCGAGATGGTGCCGATCGGGACGAACGCGCCCCCGCTCGACGGCGAGAGCTACCCTGCCAACAAACCCCCGCCGGTCGCCGACAACGGGCAGCCGAAGGGGTGCAACGTCAACGACGTTGACGAAGTCGCGGACTGGCTCAAGAACGACAAGTGCAAGATCCCGGCGTCGGAGATCGAGCGCACGCCGGGGCTCGGCGAGAAGCTCGAGTGGAAGCTCACAGCCTCCACCAACGAGATCGTCGCCGGCGGCCGGGTGGATCTGGTGCTCACCCTGAAGAACAAGTCGAGCGAGACCGTGGCGCTCATCTTCAACGTCGACGGACCGAGCTTCACGACCCAGTCGTTCGACCCGAAGGGCAAGCGCGCCGGAGAGCCCACCGGCAAGCCCAAGGCGCCGTCGGGGGTCACGCTCGAGGAGACGACGCGCGTCGTCCGGCTCAACGTGAGCTCGGGCGCCACCCTGAAGACCAAGCTCTTCTGGGATGCGGTCAAGCTGAAGTGGGCGCCGGAGAAGATCGAGGGGTCGTTCGTGACACCGGGTACCTTCCCCACTGTCCCGGCGGGGAACCTGAAGCCCGGCACGTACACGGTGCGCCTCGCCACGTCGCTCAACGGCGTGTCGGACGACTCGCTCCCCAAGCTCAGCATGGTCGTGACGAAGGATTGAGCTGCTCACGCGGCGAGGCCCGCCCCCCGGAAGGAGCGGGCCTCTCGGCGCGCGTGGCCTGCGCGCTCAGCGCTTGGGGTGGCGGCCGCCGTGGGCGCCCGCGGGCCGGAGAGCGCGCGCGGTCTCGCGCACCTTCTTGGCCTCCTCCTTCGTGACGACGTTGTCGGCGACGGCCTTCGCCACCTCGGCGTTCACGGTCGCGACCGCCGCGTTGAAGCGGTCGCGCGCTTCGCGTTGCTTGTCGGCCGGGAGGCTCGCGATGCGCGCCTCGAGGCGCTGCCTCGCCTTCGCCATGCGCTGGTCGACCTTCGCCTTGAACTCGGCGCCGGCCATCGGGAACTTCTTGGCGTGGTCGCCTTCCTTGCGGGCCTCGCGGCTGTGCGCCGCCGCGTGCGTCTGACCGGCGCTCGGCGCCGGGCGCGCGCCCTCGGCCGAGGCCGCGGTGGCGAAGGTGAGGGAGGTGGTGAGCGCGAGGGCGGCGGCGAACGTGGTGAGAAAACGCATGGTGGGCTCCTTCGGGCGACCGGCAGGCGGGGGTTGGTGTGAGGTGCCTTGCTCGGTCTTGATGAGTAGACGGCCGGCGATCCCGGAACCTTCGGATGTTCAGCCTTCTTTACAGTGAGGGTGGGGCGCTGCCGATGGTCACCGCGGGGCAGGGCGCTGCGGCGGGTCGCCGCGCGAGGACCTCCACGCGCTCGGGC
>CAZHGG010000889.1:0-3116 GCA_964531755.1 uncultured Polyangiaceae bacterium | reverse complement strand
CTCACGTTCGCCGAGGGCCTCAAGAAGGGCGAGGCCAACCCGGCGGCCGGCGCGCACTTCGTCGCCATCATGGGCGACGGCGGCGCGATGTTCTTCAAAGGCATAAACGAGAAGCTCGAGAAGCTCGGCCCGGAGTACGGCGCCGCCGTCGTCGGATCCGCGGGCTACAGCCGCGGTGAAGACAAATTCATGGGCCCGCCCGCGTGGAAGGCCAACCCGCAGGCGTCGCGCGGCGGCCTCGTCGCGGGCGTCCTCCGCGACGGCGACTGGAACATCGCCCTCAAGTGGCTCGGCGACAACAAGATCCCCAACAACCCCGACGAGTCGAGCTGGGATCCCGACGCCCTCAACTGGGTCAACGCGAGCGACTACATCGACGCCGCGCAGAAGTACGTGAGCGGCTACTGCGCCGAGCTGAAGAACACGAAGACCGGCAAGCGCGAGAAGCACTGCGTGAACGGCGTGGTCACCTGGACGCCGGGCGACGTGACGGTGGCGGAGAAGAAGGGCGGCCTCGTGTCGATCGTGTCGACGAAGGAGTACCGCTCGCAGATGCCGGCGGTGGTCATCGGCATCAAGAAGTGGATGGGCCAGAACCGCGCCACCGTCGAGAACCTGCTCGCCGCCGCGTTCCAGGGCGCCGACCAGGTGAAGGCGAGCGACGACGCGCTCAAGCAGGCCGCCGCCATCAGCGCGGTGGTCTACGGCGAGAAGGACGCCGGCTACTGGTACAAGTACTTCAAGCCGGTCATGCAGCCGGACAAGACCGCGACCAGCGTGGAGCTCGGCGGCTCGTCGGTGAACAACCTCGCCGACAACCTGCAGGCCTTCGGCCTCGCCCCCGGCTCGACCAACCTGTTCGCCGCCACGTACACCGTGTTCGGCAACATCGTGAAGTCGCAGTACCCGAACCTCGTGCCGACCTTCTACCCCGTCGACGAGATCCTCGACACCTCGTACGTCAAGGCGCTCGAGCAGAAGGGCGACAAGAGCGTCGCCGACGTGGCCGCCTTCCGCCCCGAGGCCAAGGTGCAGCAGGTGGTGAGCCGCCGCGCCTGGGAGATCCAGTTCGCCTCGGGCAGCGACAAGTTCACCCCCGCCGCCGAGGGCGAGCTCGTGCAGCTCTTCAACGACCTCGTGGTGGCCGGCGGCACGATGGTCGAGATCCACGGCCACACCGACAACGCGGGCACCGCGATCAAGAACCAGAAGCTCTCCGAGGATCGCGCCTTCGCGGTGAAGCGCTGGCTGGAGCAGAAGTCGCCGTCGAACTTCCCCGAGGGACGCGTGAAGGTGTTCGCGCACGGCATGAGCGAGCCGGTGGCGCCCAACAGCACCGCCGAGGGCCGCGCGCGCAACCGCCGCGTCGAGATCGTGATGGGCATGGCCAATTGAGCGGCGCCCGCTTCAAGAAGGCGTTCCTGCCGAACCGCGCCGTCGATCCGGGCGTCGCGCTGCTGCTCGTCGGCGCGTGGGCCGCCGCGGCGCTGCTCCTGTGGATCGGCTCGCCCTTCGAGACGCTGCCGACGCCGCGCGAGGTGTGGCGCGCGCTCGGTGCGCTGTGGTGGGAGCACGGGATGGGCCCGGCGATGTTCACCACGCTCAAGCTCATCTTCCACGCGCTCGCGCTCACCGTGCTGATCTCGATGGCGCTCTCGTACGCGACGGTGATCGCGTTCTTCCGGCCGCTGGTGGCGGGCGTGTCGAAGCTGCGCTTCCTCGGCCTCACCGGCCTCGTGTTCCCCTTCACGCTCGTCACCGGCGGCGGCTACTCGCTCAAGGTGGCGCTCCTCACCTTCGGCATGACCACGTTCTTCGTCACGTCGATGGCGCAGGAGGTGATCGAGATCCCGCGCGCCGAGTTCGATCACATGCGCGTGCTGGGCGCGGGCGAGGCGCGGATCTTCTGGGAGGTGGTGGTGCGCGGCACGCTCGACAAGGCGCTCGAGGTGCTGCGGCAGAACGTGGCGATGGGCTGGGCGATGATCACGATGGTCGAGGGCATCTCGCGCGCCGAGGGCGGCATCGGCGCGATGATCCTGAACCAGAACAAGCACTTCCTCCTCGCCGAGGTGTACGCGATCCTGCTCGCCATCCTCGCGCTCGGGCTGCTGATGGACTACGGCATGGGGGTGCTGACGGACCTCCTGTGCCCCTACGCGCGGCTCGGCCGCGTGCAGCGTTGAGGGCGCGGTGGCCATGACACCGGTGACCTCCATGAACGGCGACGCGCTGCTGTGCGTGAAGGACGTGTCGCTCACCCTCGGCGGCAACCGCATCCTCGACAAGGTCCGCTTCGACGTGCTCGACCGCATCCGCCCCGGCCAGACCACCGGGCAGATCGTCGGGCTCCTCGGGCCGTCGGGCGTGGGCAAGACGCGCCTCATCCGCCTCATCGCCGGCCTTGACCTCCCCGACGCCGGCACCATCACCGGCGCGAAGGACGCGGCGCTCCAGCCCGGCTCGGTCGGCGTGGTCTTCCAGGACTATCCCCTGCTCCGCCACCGCACCGTCGAGAAGAACCTGGTCATCGCCGGCGAGGCGAACGGCATGAGCGCCGCCAGCTCGAAGGCGCGCGCCCGCGAGCTCCTCGACCGCTTCCGCCTCGGCGATCGCGCGCACTTCTACCCCGCGCAGCTCTCGGGCGGGCAGCGGCAGCGCGTGGCGATCGCGCAGCAGCTCGTGGTGCCCCGCCGGCTGCTGCTGATGGACGAGCCCTTCAGCGGCCTCGATCCCGTCGCGCTCGACGAGGTGATCGCGCTGCTCGTGAGCGTGGCGAACCAGCACGAGCTGAACACCGTGCTGGTGGTGACGCACGACATCCACTCCGCCCTGGTGATCTCCGACACCGTGCTGATGCTCGGCCGCGACCGCACCCCCGAGGGGAAGATCGTGCCGGGGGCGAAGATCCAGGCGAGCTACGATCTCGTCGAGCGGGGGCTGGCGTGGCGGGGGGACGTGGAGACGGACCCGCAGCTCCCGGTGCTGGAGCGGGAGATCCGGGGGCGCTTCAAGCTGCTGTGATCGGCCGGGGCCGGGCCCGGGCGACAGACGGCGCGCCACCGGCGTGACGGCGCCGCTCGACTGGCAGGTGTGGGGGCTTCAGCGGGCCGCGG
>CAZHGG010000888.1:0-3116 GCA_964531755.1 uncultured Polyangiaceae bacterium | reverse complement strand
GCGGACGGCGTGGTGTGCGCGGCGGCGACCGACTGCAAGAGCGGCGTGTGCGGCGCCGCCACCGGCGTCTGCGTGGCGGGCACCTCGTGCGGGCTCGCCCCAGGCGACTCCGCGGCGGGCGTGAGCACCTGCGGCGCGGGCGAGACGGGCTCGGGCGGCGAGACCCACGAGAGCTGCTGCAAGTCGCTCCCCCTGCCGCTCGACCCCACGCGCCGACTCGACAAATACGAGATCACCGCGGGCCGGGTGCGGCGCTTCGTGGCGGGCGTCACGGCGACCTATGGCACGGCGGATATTCGGCAGTTCGCGTACGACTTCGCGGCCGCAAACCCCGACTCGCAGCTTGGCTATCTGACAGCCAACTACCCGAGCGTGGTGGACATCCTGCCCGCCTCGAGCGCGCTCGGCGCCAAGCCCCCGCTCGCCGTCCACCTGGGCGTCTACCCGCTCGATCCGATGAACGCGCTCGACGGGTGCTGGGTGGGCTCTGGCTCCTACGGACACCCCACGTATTGGCAAGATCCCGCCACCCTGCGCGCGTTCGGGCTCGACAACGGCGGCAACCGCCGCTTCTCCCAGGCCGACCTCGACGAGAAGCCGATGAACTGCGCGATGTCGCTGCTCTTCATGGCGTTCTGCGCGTGGGACGGCGGCGAGCTGGCGGCAATGACCGACTACCGGCAGGTCTGGGGGAAGAACCCGCAGCTCGTCGGGGCGACCAACGTCTACGTCCCCTGGGCGACCGTGCTCGGCCCGGGCGAGTTCAACTGGCGAAACGGGCAGAACGGCACGTTCGACTGCCCCATCGCGGGCTGGCCGGGGTGCGTCCCCAAGGACACCTGGCCCCCGCAGCCGATCCACTACCAATACCCCGCCGGGGTCGCTTCGGAGGACGACGCCTCGGGCCTC
This sequence comes from uncultured Polyangiaceae bacterium, assembly GCA_964531755.1. Classification (GTDB taxonomy): domain Bacteria; phylum Myxococcota_A; class Polyangia; order Polyangiales; family Polyangiaceae; genus JAAFHV01. The sequence goes on along the minus strand of CAZHGG010000888.1, from coordinate 2,207 downwards.
ATCTCGGCGCCGGGTCGGTTCCCGGCCGACGTCACCGCCACCACCTCGGCGAGCGGCGAGGGCTGGATGGACATCGGCGGCGCGTCGCTGGAGACCGGCTGGATCCCCGACCCGCCGGGCGCGCCCTCGGGCGCCATCGCGGACATCTGCGACGTCTCGGCCCGCCCCGCGGCCGGCGAGAGCCCCTGCGTGCGCCAGGGCATCAACGGCGTCCTGCGTCACGCCGGGCCGCTGCCCCACCTCCCGCTCGTGGGGTATTCGTGGGAGGGCCACGCGCGCTACAACGAGGCCTACCTCGCCGGCAACACCGCCAACCCGAGCAGCTGGAAGCCCGTCACGTTCCAATATGGCAAGAGCGGCGGGCGCTGCGCGCGCCTGGCGCGGTAGCCCCGTCGCTGAGCGGCGGGCCCATCCGGAGTCCCCATGCGCACGCGCGTCCTCGTCTTCGCCCTCGCCTCGCTCGCGCTCTGCCTCACGGCGTGCCCGAAGGAGAACACCGGAGGCGCTCCGACCGACACGGCCATGACCCTCGGCGAGGCGTCGCAGGCTGTCGAGGAGGCGGCGCTCGACGGGCAGGCCGCGTCCATGACCGGGAACACGGTCGAGATCGCGACGTCGTTCACGTTGGGGGCCGCGGTCGAGCGCGCCGCCGCGGAGGTGCGCACCTTCGTCCAGGCACAGCTGCCCTGCGCGGAGGTGACGCTCGCCGGCGCGCAGCTCACGATCGAGTACGGCAAGCTGCCGGGGGCGTGCGCGTACCGCGGGCAGACCTACAAGGGCACGCACACGATCGAGGTGAAGAAGACCGCGCCGGGAGAGGTCGTCGTGCAGCACGCGTGGGCGGGCCTGTCGAACCAGCGCGTGAAGGTCGACGGCGCGGCGACGGTCACGTGGACCGCCGCGGCGAAGAGCCGCCGCGTGCAGCACGAGCTCACGTGGACACGCCTCGCCGACGGGCGCACGGGCAAGGGCACCGGTGACCGCACCCAGACGCCGCTCGCGGGGGGCATCGCGGAGGGGCTCAAGGTGGACGGGGCGCGGTCGTGGACCGGACCGAAGGGCACCTGGGACCTCGCGATCCGGGGCGTCGAGGCGCGGTGGGTGGACCCCGTGCCGCAGGCGGGCGAGTACACGCTCGGAGCGCCGGGCGGACGCGCGATGAACCTCGCGTTTTCGCGCGTCGACAGCGACACGATCCTCGTGAAGGTGAGCTCCGGGGGGCGCTCGTTCGACCTCCGCGTGACCTCGACGGGCGCCGTTCAATAGACGCACAAACGCTCGTTATCGCTGACTATTTTCCGGTGCAGGCGGCGCGAATTTTGGGCGACACGGTGCGCGGATCGAGCTCCCACCGCGGCGCGTCTCGGGGCGCCGGCTGCGCCGACGCCTCGATGGCGGTGCGCCACGCCGTGCACGCGCCCACGGCCGCGCCCCAGGCGTCGAGCGCCACGTAGGCCTCGAGGAGCGCGCGGTGGATGACGGCGAGCTGCGCGCGGGTGAGGTCTCCGCTGCCGAGCAGGCGGTTGCCGCGCGCGACCGCGTCCACGTACCGGCCCCCGCGCACGTCGGCGAGCAGCGGGGGGATCTCGACCTCGGCGCGGCGCTGGGCCACGTGCGCCTCGCCGCCGCCCTCGCTCAGCACGCGCTGGCCGCCGCGGCGCGCCTCGCGCTTGCCCACCTCGGTGAGCACGAGCTCGAACAGGGGCACGAGCACCACCTCGCCGCGCACGAGCTGGTCAGCCTTCGCCGAGCCGTCGTTCTTGCGGAAATTGTAGGCGTTCAGCTCCCAGTAGCGGTTGGGCTCGCCGAAGTAGCGCGCCGCGAGCGTGCTCATCTTCTCGTCGTCGCCGGCGATGTGGACGAGCACGGCGGGCACCTCGATCTCTTGGGCGATCGACGGGGGCACCCAGGCCACCGCGCGGTTGACCTTCGCGAGCGCGTCGGCCCGCCGGCGATCGCCCAGGAAGCGCTCGGCGAGATCGGGCCAGGTCTCGCGCTCCGCCACGCGGTGGTGGCTCGGCGCGGGCACCTCGAGGCGCATCCCGGGCACGACCGACGCGCCGCGCGAGTCGAGCCCGTTCGCGCCCGCGAGCACCGCCTCGAAGCGGGCGCTCCCGTAGTACGCGATCGCGAGCTGGACGAGGGTCTCCCCGGGCTGGAGCGTATGGGGGAACGCGGCGACGTCGCCGTGCCCCGCGACCCACCCC
>CAZHGG010000887.1:0-3119 GCA_964531755.1 uncultured Polyangiaceae bacterium | reverse complement strand
GGCGTCGACACCTCGGTGGAGGCCAGCGAGAGCCGCGACAAATCGGCCGATCGCGAGAACCTCCTCACGCTGAGCCTCACCCTGCCGGAGGCCCAGATCCTCGCGCTCGCCGCGGAGCGCGGCCGCCTCGCGGTCGCCGTGCGCAACCCCGAGGACAACAAGACCACCGTCGGCCTGGTCGACATCAACATGGACGCCATCTTGAAGCCCGAGCAGCGGGCCATCATCCCCGGCGTGCGTACGCCCAAGGGGCCCACCGTCATCGGTGGCGGAGGACAGAACCCGTGAAGCCTAGCTTGAAGCGCTCCGCACGTATCTCCTGGCTCGCGGCGGCGATAGGGACCGCCTCGCTGCTCTCCACCTCGATGGTGCCTCGCGCCGCGTCCGCCCAGGGCTCGCAGAAGCGCGAGGACATCGCGCTCGCCATCGGCGAGACCAAGACCATCTCGGCGGCCGGCATCGACCAGTACACCGAGGGTCAGGCCGGCATCGTGAGCGTCCAGCTCACCGACGACAAGTCGCAGTTCGTGCTCCGCGCGGTGAAGCCGGGGTCGACCACGCTGCTGCTGATCCGCAAGGACAAGTCGCAGGTCACCTACGACATCTCGGTGGCCCAGCGCCCGCCGCAGGTCGTCGAGAAGGAGCTCGTCCAGCTGCTCGAGGGCATCCCCGGCATTCGCGTGCGCCGCGTCGGCGGCCGCGTGTTCATCGAGGGCGGCGTCTCGAGCGAGTCCGACTCCAAGCGCATCCAGCAGATCGCCTCGCTCTACCAGGGCCAGGTGGAGTCGGTCGTCACGGTGGGGCAGGGCGCCGCCGACCGCAAGCTGTTGATGCGGCTCGATTTCTACTTCGTGCAGTACGAGAAGAGCTGGAACTACACGGTCGGCATCGGGTGGCCCGACTCCATCGGCGGCGTCTCGGGCCAGGGCCAGCAGATCGTCGCGACCCGCATCGACTTCGACTTCATCGCCAAGACGGCCACGCGCGCCGAGGCCAACATCGTGAACCAGCCCATGCCGCGCCTCGACATCGGGTCGCGCTACGGCTGGGTGCGCATCATGAAGCAGTCGACCGTCATCACCTCCAACGGCTCCGAGGCCACCTTCCAGAGCGGCGGCGAGCAGAACTTCCAGCAGGTCACGGCGAACTCCGTGGGCCTCGTGAAGGTGCAGTTCGGCACGAACGTGACCGTGCTGCCCCGCTACGACGTCAACTCGAAGGACGTGGAGATCAAGCTCGCCGCGGACGTCGCCGACCTCACGCCGGCGGCCTCGGGCACCGTACCGGGGCGCTCGACCACCAAGCTCGAGACCCTCGTCACGCTGAAGCTCGGGCAGGCGCTCGTGCTCTCGGGCATCAAGACCCAGACCCGCCGTCGCGACAGCGCCGGCCTCCCGGGGCTCGCGCAGCTGCCCGTCGTGGGGGCGCTCTTCGGGAGCCAGCGCTGGGACAACGCCGAGACGGAGGGCGCGGTGTTCATCATCCCGAGCGTCGTCGACTCGGTGCCCAAGAGCTCGCTCGAGATCATCAACAACGCCTTGAACAGCTTCAAGGACTACTCGGGGGACATCGACAACGTGGAGGCCTTCCCGAAGGCTCCCCCATCCGCAAAGTAAGCGGCCAAGCAAGCGGCCAGGCAGCGGCCATCGCCGCCGCCGGCACCGCGAGGAGCAGGGCATGACCTCGGTTCGGGTCCTCATCCAGTCTGAGTCCCAGGGCCAGCGCCAGGAGACGATGGTCGTCACCGGGCCGATCTCGATCGGTCGCCACGCGCAGTGCGTGCTCCGGCTCGAGAGCGATCTCGTCTCCCGGCAGCACGCGGTCGTGCAGATCGGCCCGCAGTCGATCCTCGTCGAGGACGTCTCCACGAACGGCACCCTCGCCGGCGGCATCCTGTTGAAGCGCGAGGCGATCGAGGTCCCCTTCGGCACGCCCGTCGTGCTGGGCGACTTCACGCTCGCGTTCTTCCCCGGAGAGGCGCAGCCGCCGCCGCCACCCCCGCAGCCGAGCCGCCCGCGGGCGGGGCTCCCGCCGATGGCGCCCCCGCCCATGCCCTCGCAGATGCCGCCGCACATGCAGCAGCACGGCGCGCCGCCCATGCCCGCGCACATGCAGCAGCACCACGCGCAGACGCGCGGGGTGGCGCCCCCGCTGCCCCCGCAGGCGCTCGGGCAGAACCCGGCCATGCAGGCGCAGCTCATGCCGTCGCGGCCCCGCGACGAGGAGCGCCGAAAAGACGTCGAGATGCGCCGCGAGATCCACAAGGCGCTCCTCGAGCACCTCGATCTCGCCACCATCGACGCCAAGAAGCTCGACGACCCGTCGATGCGCCCGAAGGTGCTCACCGCGCTCCGCCAGATCGTGGCGACCATGGCGCTGAAGATCCCGCCCGAGGTCGATCGCGACACGCTCATCGGCGAGCTCTCCGACGAGGCGCTCGGCCTCGGCCCGCTCGAGCGCTTCCTCTCGGACCCGAAGGTCAGCGAGATCATGGTCGTGGATCCGAACACGATCTACATCGAGAACGGCGGCAAGCTCATGCTCTCGGAGGCGCGCTTCACCGACGACGAGCGCGTGCGCGCGGTGATCGAGCGCATCGTCACGCCGCTCGGCCGGCGCATCGACGAGTCTTCGCCGCTCGTCGACGCGCGCCTCAAGGACGGCTCCCGCGTGAACGCGGTCATCAAGCCCATCGCCCTGCGCGGCGCGTGCATCACCATCCGCAAGTTCTCGAAGGTGCCGCTCACGCTCGAGAAGCTCGTCGGCTACGGCTCGATGACCATGCAGATGGGGCGGTTCCTCACGCGATGCGTGGTCGCGAAGAAGAACATCGTCATCTCGGGCGGCACGGGCAGCGGCAAGACCACGCTCCTCAACGTGCTGTCCGCCTCCATCCCCGAGGAGGACCGCATCGTCACCATCGAGGACGCCGCCGAGCTGCAGCTCCAGCAGCCGCACGTGGTGTCGCTCGAGACGCGCCCGCCGAACCTCGAGGGGCGCGGCGAGTACACCATCCGCGACCTCGTGAAGAACGCGCTGCGCATGCGACCCGACCGCATCGTCGTCGGCGAGTGCCGCGGCGGCGAGGCGCTCGACATGCTCCAGGCCATGAACACCGG
>CAZHGG010000886.1:0-3122 GCA_964531755.1 uncultured Polyangiaceae bacterium | reverse complement strand
ATCGCGCCCGTGTTTCGGGCGCGCCGGCGGCGGCGCCCGAGGCTCGTCGTCCTGTGCGACATCAGCGAGTCGGTTCGCCACGCGGCGCGGTTCCTGCTCGAGCTCACGTACCTCGCGCAGAGCTTGTTCCACGACACGCGCACGTTCGTCTTCGTGAGCGAGCTCGGCGAGACCACCCGCCTCTTCGCGGAGCGCCCGATCTCCGAGGCGCTCGCGGCCGCGTACGGCGGCGCGGTCGTGCCCATCGCGTCGAACTCGAACTACGGCCGCGCCCTCCGCGCCTTCGCGGACGCCGAGCTCACCCACGCGGGCGGCGTCGATCGGCGCACGACGGTCATCGTGCTCGGCGACGGTCGGACCAACTACCTCGACCCCGGCGCCGATGCGCTCGCCCGCATCGCCGCGCGCGCCGGCGCCGTGTACTGGCTCTGCCCCGAGGCGAGGGCCGGATGGGCCTCCGGCGACAGCGCCATGGAGACGTACGCGCGCCACTGCACGCGCGTGCTCGAGGTGCGCTCGGCGCGCGAGCTCGACCGCGCCGTGCGTGTGGCGCTCGGCTGAGTCAGTCGACGACGCCCGTGACGTAGCTCTCGTGCAGCGTGATGCCCTTCTCGGGCAGGTTCATGCCCGAGACGGTGCACAGGTAGTCCTTGAAATTGTACTTCACGACGGCGCCCGCGAAGAGCTCGCGGCCGAGGCGCGCGCGGTCGCCTTCGTCGGTGGTAGGCGAGCCGAGCGACCCGCGGAGGCCGGTGACGACGGAGTCGAGCTCGCGCGCCGCCGTGTCCTCGGGGAGGTGCCAGCGCCACGTCGAGAGGCCGAGCAGCGTCTTGTCGCTCACGCGAAAGGACATCTCCAGCTCGTCGATGCGCGCGCGCGCGAACGTGGCCGGCAGGGCCTCCGCGGGGATGTCGACGCAGGAGAGCGTCGTGTCCTCGCGGGTCGCCTTGCAGGCCACGCCGTGCGCCTTCGCCCACGCTTGCACGTCGCGAAGCGTGGTCTTGTCGAGCTCGAACCCGAGCGCCATCCGCGCCGGCGCGGGCGCCCCGCCGCGGGTGAGGCGGATCGCGCGCTTCTGCGCGTCCTCCACGCCCTGCGGAGGCGCGTTGTTCGCCGGGCAGCCGCCCGCCTTCGCGAGCAGCGGCTTTCCGACGCTCGTGTGCAGCAGGCCGATGACCCCCGTGGCCGCCGCGATCGCGATCGCGGCGCCCATCAGGGCTCTCTTCACCCTGGAACCAGGCTGACGCTCGGGTTGGCTCATCGCAGGAACCTCAGCCGCCGCCGCCCGCGTCCGCCGGGGGCTTGAAGTCGCCGGAGGCGGCGGGGTCGACGACCGCGCCCTTGGTGGCGATGAGCGCGTCAGCGACGGCCTTGATGTCGGCGGGCGCGACCTTCGCCGCGGTGAGGACCTCGCCGGCGATCGTGATGAACTTGTCGAACGTGGCGCCGGGGATGTGCAGATCCGCGTGGACCGCCTTCATGTCGGCGCGGCAGACGAAGCCGCCCGCCACCGTGAGCGGGTACTGCTCGGGCCCGCCCGCGATCTTCGCGAGCTGGTTCGAGAGGCACTCCTCGATTTGCGCGGGCGTGGGCCGCCCGGGGGTCGCGTTGAGCTGGAAGTAGAAGTAGGACTTGATGTTCGCGTCCTTCAGCTCCTCGGCGACGATCGCCTTCACGGCGCCCTTGATGCCGTCGAGCTTGCCGAGGCGCTCATACAGCGTGGTGGTGGGTGTGGAGCCCGTGCCGGTGGCCGTGGCCGTGGCCGTCGTCGTCGTGGTTGCCGTCGTCGTGGGCACGGTGCCCGCGTCGGTCTTGGCCGGCGCGTCGTCGCTGCAGCCGGCGACGAGCGCCCCCGCCGAGACGAGCGAGCCCAGGGCGATCGCCAGAATTCCGTTCTTGATCCGCATTTTCGCGTCCTCCTCAATCAATCAAGCCAACCCGCGTCAGCGCGACTCTACGCGCGGCGCGGCTCGTCGGATCCTGTGGGCATACGGGCGCGGGCGCAACCTTTGCGCACCGAAGCTCTGAATTCCGGGCATGCGGAGGTCTGGCCTCGCCCCGCGCGGCGGGCGATGTCGTCCGCACGGAGACGCCACTCGGGCGTCTAGATTCCCTCCGAGGGGGCCGCGGTGAGGCGGACGAGCCCCCGGAGCCGCTCGCTGATCCACAGGTGGTTGTGCGCGTCGACGATGACGGCGCCGACGCCGTCGAGCTTCTCCACGAGCTCGAGACCCCGCTCGGGGCCCAAGATGAACACGGCGTCGTCGATCTCGTCCGCGAGCAGCGCGGTCTTGGCCCAGATGGTCACCGAGCGGCTCGCGGTGGCGGGGCGCCCTGTGCGCGGGTCGATGATGTGGTGGTAGCGCTTCCCGTCGACGATGTAGGCGCGCTCGTAGTCGCCGGCCGTGCTGAAGGCGTGGTCGGTGAGCGGGAGCACCGCGAACGGCGCCGGGCCGCGCGGATCGCGGATGCCCGCGGACCACTCCGTGCCGTCGGGCTTCTTCCCGCGCGCGAAGAGATCACCCCCCGCTTGCACGAAGAAGGTCACGAGGCCCGCGTCGTCGAGCACCTTGACGGCCCGATCCACCGCGTAGCCCTTCGCGATCCCGCCGAGCGAGACCTTCACGCCAGGCTTCGCGAAGGCCACGGTGCGCTTCGCGGGATCGAGGCGAAGGTGCCGGTAGTCGAGCAGGGGCAGCAGCGCGCGGATGGCCGCGTCGGACGGAGGGTGCGGGTCGAGGTCGTGGTCGAACTTCCACAGCCCGTGCAGGCTCTCGAACGTGACGTCGAACGTGCCGGAGGAGAGCTCACCCACGCGCACAGACTCGGCGAGCAGGTCGAACGTCTCTTGGCCGACGGCGACGGGCGCGCGGGCCGCCGACTGGTTCACGCGGAAGAGCTCGCTGTCTCGCCAGGTGGTCATCAGCGCCTCGATGCGCTGGATCTCGGCGAGCGCGGCCGCGAACGCGCGCCTCACGCCCGCCGCGTCGACCGCGCGGGTCGTGTACGCGACGAACGCGATGTGCGTGCCCATCGCGGCCCCCTCGCCCCACACGCGCTCGGGGGAGAACGGCGGGCTCGGCGCCGCCGCGCTCGGCGCGGCCGTGGCCGTCGGCGGGACG
>CAZHGG010000885.1:0-3122 GCA_964531755.1 uncultured Polyangiaceae bacterium | reverse complement strand
ACGCTGGGTGATGTGCTGGACCGTGCGCAGGTGCTCGACGCCTACCCGACGGACGGCACCGCGCATATCCTCATGGTGGAGATCCCGTTGATCTCGCTCGATCGTCGGCACGTCCTGCTGCGCGCCCAAGCTCACGCGCCGGACACGGTTGAAGACCACGAATGGCGCTACCGCCGGCAGGGGGAGGCGTCGTCGTGGACACTCTCGACGTAGCTGCGCGCGCACGAGCGACGGTCGAGGCGCTCGACCTGCTGGCCACTCTGCCGATCTGGACGGTGGATGGCCCCGGCGAGAAGCGCGAGGCGCGGCTCGCCGCGACGATCGGACCCGCGCTGCCGCCCGCCCCCTACGGGTACGACGACTACGACCCTCGCTTCTTCGACAGGTTCGGGGGTGACCCACTCGGGATCGCGCGCGCGATCGAGGCCTCTTTCGACACCCTCGTGATGCTCCCACCTGACACGCCAGGTCTGGGGACGGGGGCCGATGACGCCCACGTTGTCACCGTGCGTGTCGGCACGCCGATCACCGTCGGAGCCGTCGACTTCTTGTGGGTTTCGCGGCGCGCTGTCCACACGCCGGGACACTAGGTCGAGGAGCGCTACTGGGTTTGCGTCAACCAAGACCTCGAGCCCGTCCCCTCCGACGCCCGCTTCGGCGATCTCCGGCCGTGGTCGCGAGGAGCGTGGCGGCGCGAGGCGCCGAGCTCTAGAAGCGGGTCTTGAACGAGAACCGCTTGGCGCTGGGCGGCCAGGTGAGCTGGCGGACGGCCTTGTCGAGGCACGACGACAACGTGGCGCTCGGGGGGCTCGTGGCGACGGTCACGCCGAGGGCCTTGCCGCCGCGCACCGCGACCTTGACCACCACGACGGTGGACTCGACCACGCCGCAGGACGTGAGGAACGCGGGGTCGTTGAGCGGCGCGGCGAGGTCGGAGTCGGAGAGCTCGGGCTCGGAGGCCACCGCGTCGACGTCCTCCGGGATCGCGAGCGCGTCGTCGTAGGTGCGGCCCGCGTGCGCGTATTTGATGGGCTCGGGATCCGGCGTCTTCGGCGCGGTGGCGCCCGGCTCGTAGTGCGGCCAGGTCGCGGGCGGGGGAGGCGCCGGGGGCGGCGTGGGCCCGCAGCCAGGGGTCGCGGACGCGAGAGCGGCGAGCGCCGCGAGCGGCAGCAGCGAGCGAGAGCGCATCGCGCGATCATGGCCGTCCCCGGGGCCTTCTGGAAACGCCGAAGTGTGCGGGAGGAGAAAAAACTGCGCGGCCCGACCGGGAGGGCGGGCCGCGACTTCCATCGACTCGAGGCGGGCTACGCGTCGCGGCGGCGTCGCGCGAGGAACGCGAGCGCGCCGAGGCCGAGCACCGCGCCCGCGGCGCCGAGCGGCTTCGAGGAGGGGGCGCCGGTGGAGCACGCGCCGATGCTCGCCGTGCCCTCCGCCTCGCACTGGCCGTTGGAGCAGCTCGCGCTGCCGCTCACGTCGACGCGGAGCTTCAAGATCGCGTTGAGCGCGTTGATGCAGTTGGCGAGGTTTCCACCGGTGTCGACGTAGTTGCCGTCGCAGAAGAGCGCGCCGTCCGGCTTCTCGCACTGCACTTTGCATCCGCCGGAGAGCTCGCCCTTGCACGAGGCGTAGGTCTCGGCCTGGCAGTTGACGTTGCAGTCGACGTTCGCCTTCGCGGTGCACGAGCCCGAGCAGCACGCCTCGCACTTGCCCGAGCAGGAGGCGCTCCCCGGCGTGCCCTTGCAGGAGGCGTCGCAGCGCCCGCTGCACGAGGCCTTGCACGACGCGACGCACTCGCTGCCGTTGGCCTTGCCCTGGCACGACCCGGAGCACGAGCCCTCGCAGTCGGCGACGCACTGGCCCTTGCACTCGAACTTGGGCGGGTCGGCGTTGCAGGCGCCGGTGCAGCTGCCGTTGCAGCTCGAGGTGCACGACGCCTGGATGGACGCGTTGCACTTGCCGCTGCACTTCGCCTCGAACTTGGCGGCGCACGCCGCCTCGAAGCGCACGGGCTCGCACTGCGCCGTGCACCCGCCCTTCACCTCGACCTTGCACTTGGCGTCGGCCTTGACGTCGATGTTGCCGCACGCCTCGAGGCCCGCGTGCGCGGGCTTGGGGGCGAGCACGAGCGCGAGGCCGAGCGCACCCGCGGCGAGACCACTTACGATTCTACCAGTCATGCAGCACCTCCAGCGGAGCCTTGCGTTGCGCCCGACGTGCGCGCGCTCCTCCGAGGGAAGACGAGCGAGGCGTCGAGTGAGAGACGAGTGAGAGAGACGGAGCGCGGGGGAGATCGAAGCAACTCCCGAGCCACTCTCTGGAAGGATACGTGCAAACGGGCGCGCGGCGGGGCGAATGCGCGCCGGGCCCCCGTCCCCGGCGGGGCCCCCTGACACGGGCGTCGCGCGGGGTGAGAACGCCCGTGCGGGCGCGGCGGGGCGCGCGAGCGTGTAGGGTGGGCGCGTGGCGGTCTCCCCCGTGGTGTTCCTGTTTCGGGACGAGTCGGTCGTCGTGGTCGACAAGCCTGCGGGCCTCGTCTGCCACCGGACCGAGCTCGCGCCCGATCGCGACGTGGTGATGACCCGCGTCCGGGACGCGGTCGGGGCGTACGTGTACCCGGTGCACAGGCTCGACCGCGGCACGAGCGGCGCGCTCGTGTTCGCGCTCTCGTCGGCGATGGCCGCCCGGCTCCGGGTCGCGTTCGACGAGGGGCGCGTGGCGAAGACCTACGTCGCGCTCGCCCGCGGGCACGCGCCGGAGCGGCTCACGGTCGACTACGCGATCCCCAAGGCCGAGGACTCGCCGGTGCGCGTCGCGGCGATCACCGACCTCGAGCGGGTGGGCGCGGGCGACCACTGCTCGCTCGTGGTGGCGCGCCCGAGGACCGGCCGGTACCACCAAATACGTCGTCATCTCGCGCATCTGCGACACCCGCTCGCGCTCGACTCGCGCTACGGGACGGGCTGGTTCAACCGCGACATTCGCGCGCGCTCCGGGCTCGCCCGCCTCGCGCTGCACGCGTACGAGCTCGCGTTCCCGCACCCGGCGCGTGGAGACGACGCGCCGCCGCTGCGCGTGCGCGCCCCGGTCGCCGCCGATCTCCGGGCCGCGCTCGAGGCGCTCGA
>CAZHGG010000884.1:0-3127 GCA_964531755.1 uncultured Polyangiaceae bacterium | reverse complement strand
GCATGTCGACCGAGCATCAGCAGTACTCCACCGAGAACCAGGCCGACGTGCTCCGCGAGTACGCGGCCAAGCGCGGGATGGAGATCATCCGCACGTTCGCCGACTCCGGCAAGAGCGGCCTCCGGCTCGACGGGCGCGACGCCCTCAAGGAGCTGATCGCCGTCGTGCAGAGCGGCAAGGCCGACTTCGCGGCGATCCTCGTCTACGACGTGAGCCGGTGGGGCCGCTTCCAGGACCTCGCCGACCACGCGAGCGATCCTCCGGGGGTCGTCGTCATCCAGTGCCTCGCGTAGCCAGCTCGCCCACGTGACCGCTTGCCGATACGCATCATGCCGCGCTGCGCGCGCCGCATTCTCGTCGGCAACCGTCGCGCGTGCAGATGGCACCTCGCGGAGGGCGGTCGAGGACAAGAGTCGCCGCAGAATGCCTTCGGACTCTCGGATGCCGGTACCCCAGCCCGCATCTGGCATTGCCTTCGCCGCGCGCAGGCTCACGATGCGTGGTTCGGGTCGGAACCGCGTCGGCGAAGCCTCGCGCCCGGAAGCGTGCCGCCAAGAAGAACACCAAGAAGCCGGCCAAGAAGACGACGCGCAGATGATTGGTGCACCATTCGCATGAACCCCATGCAGTAACGCTTACGAACCGCGTCTGTGGTGCGAAGGGCCGCCCCTCAACGATCTCCACGCCTTACGCCCCGCGCTCCGTAGCGCCGGGTCACCGACCCACTGCTTCGGAGACCAACCTCCGTAGCCGTGGGTCTCTCCTCCGGAGCCGCGGGTCACTTCGTCTCCCCCAGTCTGCCCCGGAGAGCGCCCTCGCGACGGGCGAACGAGCACTCGCGTGTACCCTACACGGACCTCGTGCTCTTTCTAGAGAGCGGCCCGAGAGCCAAGCCTCGCGAATTCCAGCGCGACGTGCGCGTTCACGACCTCCCGACCGGTGGGTCGCCAACGTTCGTCAACGCTATCCAGTGGCGCGTCACGCGGGATTCGAACCTGCGACCCTCGGCTTCGGAGGCCGATACTCTATCCAGCTGAGCTAGTGACGCGAGCGGGCCCACCCTAGCGCAGACGCTCCCTCGCGTAAAGCGCGCCCTGAAGAACGGTGGGTTCTGCAGGGCGCAGGGCAAAGCTGACGCAAAAGCCCGCGAGAACGCTCGGAATTCCGCTGACGCGGGAAAAATATTTGCGCGTCGATGGACTGGGAAGTTCCTCGAAAAGCTGTCAGAACACGTCCCACCCTGGATCTGGCCTGGACCCGACGGAGACTTGCCCATGACGACTGCCCCTCGCATCGCCTTCGCTAGCCTGCTCGCTCTCGCCTGCGGCGCCGCCGCCTGCAGCACCGAGATCGTCACCGTCGGGGGGGAGGACCCCTCGAACCCCGCCTCCGCGGGCGCCGTGCCCGGCCTCGGCGCCGTGCCCGGCGCCCCTGCGAGCCCGCCGGCCAAGGTCTCCATCACCGAGGTCGCGGTCTTCCAGGGCGTGAAGGTCTCCGTCTTCGCCGAGGGCGAGCGCGTCGCCGAGCGCAACGCGCCGCTCGTCGCCGGCCGCCCCGCCCTCATCCGCGTGTACGTGACCCCGCTCGACGGCTTCCAGCCTGGCAAGTTCGCCGGCGAGCTCACCCTGAAGGCGCCCGACGGCAAGGTCACCACCCTGCGGGACGTCCGCAGCCTCACCGCCAAGTCGACCGACGCCGTCGCGACCTCCACGCTCAACTTCGAGGTGCCCGCGGCGGCCCTCGCGCTCGGCACCACCTTCTCCGTCGCCGTCACCGACGACGGCAGCACCAACCAGGAGCCCGTGCGCTACCCGGCGGGCACCGCGGTCGACGACCTCGAGCTCAAGGCCTCGAACGTGCTGAAGGTCGTGGTCGTGCCCGTGCGCTTCGACGCCGACTCGTCCCAGCGCCTCCCCGACGTCACGGAAGCGCAGCTCAACGTCTACAAGCGCACGATGATGTCGCTCTACCCAGCGACTGACGTCACCGTCACGGCGCGCGCGCCCTACGCTTGGTCGAGCACCATCGCGGCGAACGGCTCCGGGTGGGACACCATCCTGAACGCGATGGTCAGCTTGCGTCGCGCCGACCGCGTCGACGCAGAGACCTACTACTACGGCGTGTTCATGCCCTCGCCGTCGTTCAGCGATTTCTGCCGTCGTGGCTGCGTGACCGGCCTCTCGGGGCTCGTGAACCGCCCCGGCGACGCGTTCCTCCGAGCGAGCGTGGGCCTCGGCTTCACCGGTGTGGAGTCGGCCAACACCATGGCCCACGAGATCGGCCACGCCCACGGGCGCGAGCACGCCCCGTGCGGCGGCGCGAGCGGCGCCGATCGCTACTTCCCCTACAAGGGCGGCGGCGTGGGGTCGTGGGGCTACGACATCCTCTCCAAGAAGTTCATCTCGCCGACCACCGGCAAAGACATGATGGGCTACTGCGATCCGTCGTGGGTGAGCGACTACACCTACTCGGCCCTCTACGACCGCATCCTCGCGGTGAGCGGCGCGCAGGAAGAGAGCGCGCAGCGCTCCACGTCCGGCGGCGGCGGCAGCTACCGCATCGTGTCGTTCGACGCCGACGGCGTCGCGAAGACCAGCGAGGTCATGCAGCTCGATCGCGAGCCGGAGGGCGCGCCGCAGCAGGTGGAGTACCTCGGCGACTCGAGCCTCGTGATGGCCCGCGCCACCGCGCACGTGTACCGCTACGACCACCTCCCCGGCGGCATCGTGGTGGTGCCGGAGCAGGCGGGCAGCGTGCGCGCGCTCCGCGTGGCGGGCTTCACGCGCAGCCTCGACCTCGCGAGCCTCCGGGCCCGCTGAGGGGGCGCGCGGGCTGCTCCCAACCCGCCGAACCTACGCATAATTTTCGGCTTGCGCCCACTCCGCGGGTGGCGCATATCCACGCCCGCAGTGGGCGCGCGCGTCCGCTGCTCGCTGATCCGCCACGTCCGGTGGCGGTCATCGCCGTGTTTGGCAGGAGGAAGTGCGATGCGGAAGGTTCGCGTCCAGTTTGGCAGGTGGGCCCTGGGGTTCGGGGTGCTCGCGTGTGTCGCGTGCGGAGCCGGGGCCGACGGCGCGCCCGGGCCCGACGGCAAGGCGGGCGCGGCCGGCGCGGCGGGCGCCGACGG
>CAZHGG010000883.1:0-3138 GCA_964531755.1 uncultured Polyangiaceae bacterium | reverse complement strand
GCCCTCAGTTGTTGGGCGGGGGTGAGGCGCACTTGACGGGCGCGCCGGCGTCGTCGACGAGGGCCTTCTCGTCTTGGTCGCAGGCGGGCGGCGCGGGCGCGCCGAGCGCGACGTTGGCGATCCAGTCGTTCACGTAGCCCGAGCGCATCCCCACCACGCCGCTGTGGCTGGCGTCCTTGGTGAGGCAGACCTTGTAGGCCGCGTTGTCGCTCCTCAGGCGGTCGAAGCCGCAGACGGCGCGGTCGGAGGTGAGCGTCTCGTCCTTGCTGCCATAGGGCACGAGCACCGGCACCGTCGCGGCCCTGCCGGTGAGGTGGGGTCGGTCCGCCGCGTAGCGGGCGAGCCATTTCTTGCAGATCTCGTTCGTCGGGCCGCAGTCGGTGACGCCCGCCGCGGCGAGCTTGACCGAGTCGATGAACTCGGTCGTGTAGAGATCGGTCATCAGCTTGCCGAGGGGCTTGATCTTGTCGGCGTCGCCGATGCACGCCGTGTCGAAGAACTCCTTCACCGCCGCGCGCTTGGCGGGGACGTAGATGTCCCCTCCCTTGCCCTGGCCGTCGAGCAGCTCGCCGTGCGAATAGAGATACCAGAGCCCCGTGGCGTTGAGGAACGGGCTGGTGTCGAGGGGGAATTGGTCGGCGAGGAGGAAGGCCGCGCCGTAGATCGCCTGGTTGAACCAGACAGGCGCGTAGGCGACCACGCCCGAGAGCGGCACTCCGTACGTCTCCGAGAGCGCGAGCGCGCTGAGGGCGGCGTGCCCACCCTGGGAGTGACCGACCACGATGTTCTTGTCGGACACGGCGCCCGGGGCCAGCTTGCGCAGCGCGCGGAGGCCGTCGAGCACGCTCTTGCCCACGTCCTCGCTCGCGAAATACCCGCTGGGCGGGTTCCCCGGCGCGCCGTAGTTGGCATACCCCGCGTAGTCGGGGGCGATGACGGGGTATCCGGCCCCCACGAGCGGGAAGACCATGGAGAGGAAGGCGTTGGCCGTGCTCGTGAACGTGTAGCGCGAGGGGGCGCAGCTGGCCGCCTGCCCCGTCGTTCCGTGGGCCGCCACCACGGCCGGCGCCCCGGGGGTCGGCGCGTCGGGCATGAACACGAGCGAGCTCGAGTAGCCCGGCGTGGGGGGCGTGGTGCCCCGCTCGGTGCGGAAGGTGACGCGGAAGACCTTGGCCCCGCTCGTGAAAGGCTTCCCGGTGTAGGGGTAGTCGCTCTTGCGCGCCGCCGCCTCGAGCTCGTCGCGGGTCCACACGCGGTCGGTCGCGCACTTCAGGATGGCGCCTCGATCGCCGGCGAGCGCGCCCGGATCGCCGTAGACCGCCTCGATGGCGTCGTTGCAGGAGACCGCCAGCGCCGCGTCGACCCCCGTAGCCGCGTCGGAGCCTCCCCCCGCGTCCACCGAGGCGTCGGGGCCCGCGGTCGGGGTGGACGAGCTGCACGCGCCGAGCGAGCCGAGCGCGCCCGAGGTCGCGACGAGGACCAGAATGCCAAGCTTCTTTCGCATCGGATCCGGGTAGCACGGGGGTGCCTTGGTGTCCCGTGGGGATGCGCCGGACGGCCGCATCGATGTACCCGGCGGATCGCGAGCGCGACGCCGTCAGCGCCCTGGAGCCTTCGTCGCGATTCGCCCCTGAAGCCAGCTCGCGACCTCGGCCGCGAACAAGTCGAGATCGGCGACGCCCCGCGACGCCGCGGCGAAGACCAGCTCGATGTCGACCCCGGCGTAGCCATGCGCCACCACGTTCCGCAGTCCCGCCGCCCTGGCCATCGCGTCGGCGGTAGACCTGCGGATGACCGCGCCCTCGTGGAGGCGCTCGAACGCGTCTGCGAGCGTGAGGGCCGGGCGCCACCCCTCGTCTGCGACGATGTGGCTCGCGATATCTGCCGAGGTCTGCACGCACAGCATGAGGTTGAACGACACGAGGTCGAGGGCGTCCTGGTCACCCCGGAGCGCGGCCGCAGTCTTCGGGGTGTGCTTCCGGACACGGGCGATGCGAGCGCCGAGCTCCGCGAGCTTGGCGGTCACGACCTCGGCGCGGACCATCAGCGCGCGCCCCCTGCGGCGACCTTCGCCAGGTAGCCGTCGCGCATTCGCGCGAACCACGCGCGGTCGAGGTCGAGCTGTGACAACGCGTGCGACCGCCAGGCCCCGTAGGCCGCAGGCACCCCCTCGTGGAGCAGGACGGCGTCAGCGACGAGCGCGGACAGCAGCGGGTACCCCGCGGCGCCCAGCTCGATCACCGCCACCTCGAGCCCGGAAGCCCGAGTGAGCTCGGCGGCGAGCGCGAGGCGGTCGACGTCGCCCGCGACCGCGACGTCGACGTCCGAGTCGGCGCGAGCCGCTCCGCGCGCTCGAGACCCGAAGAGGATCGCGAGAGAGACCTCCGCGTGACTGGCGAGGGCGGCACGGAGCACCTCGACGAGTCGTCCGTCGACCATGCGCTGAACGTAGCACGCGGGAGCGCGCACAGGCGCTCAGCGGGGGCGTCCCTGGACACGCGTCTGCGCTCGCAGCTCGCTCCTTCACTCGGCGGGCGGCTCCGGCTCGGCGCCTTCGAGGAAGAGATCCCCACGGACGAGGGCGTCGCCCGCGCGAAAATACCCGAGGAGCGCCGGAGACACGCCGCGGGGGAGCGCGCGCCGCGGGAGCTGCTCTAGGTCCCCCTCGGGGGCGAGCGCGCCGGCGAAGGCGAACACGAGCGCGGCGCGGATCCTTCGGCCCGCGGGCGTGGACTCGGCGATCC
This sequence comes from uncultured Polyangiaceae bacterium, assembly GCA_964531755.1. Lineage (GTDB taxonomy): Bacteria > Myxococcota_A > Polyangia > Polyangiales > Polyangiaceae > JAAFHV01. Next base: position 394 of record CAZHGG010000883.1, on the reverse strand, counting down.
AATACCCTCCGCGCGCGCGGACGCCGCGCGAGAACAGGTAATCCCGCGAGGCCGCGTCGAGGGCCGCGATCTCGGCCTGCGCCTCGCGCACGTCGAGCGCGCCGAGCCCCTCCTCGAGGCGGAAGACCAGCCCGCGCAGCTGCCGGCTCGCGTCCGCGGGGAGCGGCCGGAGCGCGCGCACGAAGGTGCCCGCGAGGTCCCGGGCGTGCGCGGCGAGGCGGCGCTCGAGCCGGAGCCGCTCGCCCCCGCGGAGCTCCTCGTCCAGCGTGAGCCGGACACCGGGCGCGAGGAGGGTCCGCCCCTTCACGAGGCGCGCGAGCTCCTGGCCCTCGAGCGCGACGACGCCGCGCGGCGAGAGCGCGAACGCGTCGAACGGGGCGGCGATCGCGCGCTC
>CAZHGG010000882.1:0-3139 GCA_964531755.1 uncultured Polyangiaceae bacterium | reverse complement strand
CGCGGGCGCGCGGGGGAGCGCCTCGCGGAGCGCGACCTGCTGCGGCGTCGCGAGGGAGCGCCCGTAGACCTCTTCGAACGCGCCCTCGAGCGCCTCCTGCATCGCGCGCGCGCTGCGCCACCGGTCGCCTTGCTCGAACTTCAGCGCCCGATCGACGATCGCGGCGAGGCTCGGCGGGAGCCCGGGCACCAAGGGTCCGAGCGCGCGGGCCTCTTGGGTGCCCGACGCGATGTTCAGGAGGGCCACGGTGTCGGCCTCGTGGACATAGCGCCCGGAGAGCAGCGCGAACGCGGTGGCCCCGAGCGCCCACAAATCCGTGCGGCCATCGATCCGCTCCGCGCGCCCCTGGGCCTGCTCGGGCGGCATGAAGGCGGGAGTCCCGAGGAGGCTCCCGGTGCGGGTCTTCGTGGGCGCCCCCGCCGCCTCGGCGAGCACCCGCGCGATCCCGAAGTCGAGCACGGTGACGCGCCCGTCGCTCGCGCGGTGCAGGTTCTCGGGCTTGAGATCGCGGTGCACGATGTCGCGCGCGTGGGCGTGGACGAGCACGTCGAGCACCTGATGCACGACCTCGAACACCGCCTCCGCGGGGAGCATGGGCCCCTCCCGACTCTGCCACGCGTCCAGCGTCTCGCCCTCGAGCAGATCCATCACCATGAACGCCGAGCCGTCCGGGGCGACGTCGTCGTCGAGCACGCGGACGACCCCGGGGTGCTCGACTCTGTTCGCCGTGTACGCCTCCTGCACGAAGCGCCCGCGCACGTCGTCGCGAGTCGCGAGGTGCGGGTGGAGCAGCTTCAGCGCCACTTTGTTTCCGTTTCGGTGGACCGCGCGATACACCGTCGCCATGCCGCCGACGCCGAGCACGCCCGTGAGCGTGTAGCGGCCGAGGGTGTCCCCGAGGCGCAGCTCGGCGAGGGCGAGGTCCATTCGCGATCAGCGTACCCGAACCGCGCGGCGGCGCAGCGAAACTCGGCGGGTCGAGGCGCGACGCGCCCGGCGCCCTGCCGCCCGCGAGAGCGCGCAGTCGGGGAGCTCACGGGGAGCCGCCGCCGACGCGCGTTCACGCGGGCTCGGAGAGTGGGAGTCGCAGACTGGCGAGTACCGCCGAGCGCTACTCGCGTGGATTCGTGGCGATTACGGTCTCTGCGACGTGACCCAGGCGCGGTCGCGATCTCCCGCGAGGTCGCGCTGCACGAGCAAGAACGAGCCCCCGGCGCCCGCGATCTTGGTCACGAAGAGGTCGGCCGGCGGCCGGCCCCGCAGCGCCTCGCGCAGCGCCGACGCGCGCCCCTCGTCGCGCTCGAGCCACGCCCTCCCGGTCTCGTTGACGTCCAGGAGGGCCCCGGCCGAGGTGAGCAGGAACGCGCCGGAGGGGACGGCCTCGAGCGCGGCGCGCAGCATCGCGCGGAGCTCGCGCTCGCTTCGCTCCGGGCCATCCGCCTCGGTCGACGGCTCGGGTGGTGTCGTGGCGGCGTCTAAGCGCGGTGGTCGCGAGGTCTCGCCCTGGCCGTGTGTCGTCACGTTCCCCCCTCTCGCGCCGGCGCGCGAAATATGGAGTCAGTCTGACCCGTCCGGCGCGCGGCCGGTATCGTGGAAACTACGTAGTTCGCTCGCCCGGGCGCGGCATTCACCCACGCGCCCCCTTGCCACGGTCGGGCGCTCACGGTCGGCACGCCCGCGCGACCAGCGCGGCGCGCGACTCGACCGCGGCCTTCTCGAACATCGAGGTGAGGTGTGCCTCGACGGTGCGCTCGGCGATCGCGAGCGCCGCCGCGATGGCGCGGTTGGAGCGCCCCTCGAGCAGGCACGCGAAGATCTCGCGCTCGCGCACGGTGAACCTCCACGCGTCCGCCGCGGCGTCGGCGCGCTCGCCCCCTCGCGCCGTGAGGTCGCGGTGGACGAGGAGGAGCGCGCCCCCTCCGCCCGGGACCCGAGTGACGAGGAACTCGGCGGGGGCGCGGCCGCGGACCGCAGCGCAGAGCGCCCTCAGCCGCGTTGGCTCGCGCTCGAGCCACCGGCGGCCCGCCGCGTTGCTCTGGTGGAGCGCGCCGGCGGGCGTGAGCACGAAGGCGGCGGCGGCGACGGCGTCGAGCGCGGCGTCGAGGATCGCGGAGAGCTCGCGGTAGCTCGGCTCGGGCGGCGTCTGGGAGTCGAGCGGGGCGCGTGGCGTGGCGAGCGGGGTGGCGACCATGGGCTCCTCGGTGGGGGGAGCGCGAGCTCCGAGGGGCCTACAGCAACCCGCGTGCCGCCAGGTCGTGCGCGAGCTCGGGCCTGTTTTCTCGGCCAACGCGCGCGTGCGCGGCGTGCGCGGCGTGCGCGCGTGCGCACGCGCCGATCGCGCGCACCCAGGCGGCGAATCCATGCGAAGCTCAGCCCTTCGCCGACGATGACGACGCGCCCGACCTACTCGAGGACCACCCTCCCTGGAGAGGCGGACGCGGCCCCCGAGGCCCCGCCTCCCTCGCTGCGAGCGCTCGTGATCGCCTGGTCGTCCGAGCCGCACCGGGTCGGCGAGATCGCCTTCGTCCTCGGCGCCCCGGCGGTCCTCGGGCGCGGCGCCGATCCGACCCCGGAGCCCCGCCTGCGGTTTCATCGGCAGCGCCCCGGCGGCGTCGAGCCTCGCCCGCCGCTCGCGTCGCCCGGGCTCTCCCGGCGCCAGCTCGTGGTCTCGTCCACGACCGACGGGCTGTCGATCCGGTGCGTGGGGCGGTGCGCGCTGGAGCTGAACGGGCGCCCGGTCGACGCGTGCGTCGCGGTGCCCGGCGACGTCCTCCGGGTGGGTCGCGAGCTCGTGCTCCTCTGCGTCGAGCGCCCGGCCGCGCTCCCGCCGTGCCGCGCGTTCCCCGCCGAGGCCCTCCCCGAGTTCGGCGAGGCGGACGCCGCGGGCATCGTCGGGGAGTCGCCGCGCGTGTGGCAGCTCCGCGAGGCCCTCGCGTTCGCGGCGCGCGCCGCCACGCACGTGCTCTTGCTGGGGGAGAGCGGGACTGGAAAAGAGCTCGCCGCGCGCGCGCTGCACACCCTCGCGGCGGGCGCGGAGCGCGCGCGGCCTTTCGTGTCGCGCAACGCCGCCACGCTCCCGTCGGGGCTCAGCGACGCGGAGCTCTTCGGCCACGTGAAGAACTTCCCCAACCCGGGCATG
>CAZHGG010000881.1:0-3142 GCA_964531755.1 uncultured Polyangiaceae bacterium | reverse complement strand
CGCGCCCCGGGCCGGTCGGGGCCCCCACGTCGCCGCGCGCGCCCCCCCCGGGGGGGCCCCCCCGCGCCGCGCGGGCGGTGAGGACCTCGCGGATGCGGGGCCCGAACGCGCGCGCGAGGTCGGCGACGAAGGCGAGGGCCGCCGGCGTGAGCACGTGCTGCTCCGCCAGGGACGGGGAGCCGGCGCCGCCGCGCACGACGACGCCGGGCACGGTGGCCGATGCTTCGCTCGAAGGGGTCATCAGGTCTCTCCTGCCGGGTAGTGCGCCCGCGTCACGGGCCGCTCGAAACGCCGTTGACAATGTGCGCTTACGTGTCACTTGTCAACGAAGCCAGGAGATATTCGGAGAAAACTAAGTATTGTAATGTGAATGTCATGGTGTAAATGTGTAAACGTTGTCATGATGCGGTGCGCGGAGCGGCGCGGGAGGCGAGGACCGGATGGCCAAACTGACGCGACAAGTCAAGGGCGCGGTCGCCGGCGCGGCCGAGGGCGCCGCCACCCCCGAGAGCGCGCGCCGCCTGGGCGCGAAGGTGCGCGCGATGCGCCGGCAGAAGGGGCTCAGCCAGGCCGCGCTCGCCGAGCGGCTCGGCGTGTCCGCGAGCTACCTGAACCTCATCGAGAACAACCGGCGGCCGCTGCCGGCGCCACTGCTCATCAAGATGGCGCAGCTCTTCGAGCTCGATCTGCACGCGTTCGCCACCGACGAGGACGCGCGCATGGTGGCCGACCTCACCGAGGCGTTCGCCGATCCGCTCTTCGAGGACGAGGACCTCACCTCGGTCGACGTACGCGAGATGGCCGCCGCGAGCCCCGCGGCGTCGCGCGCGGTGCTGTCGCTCTACCGGGCGTACCAGGCCTCGCGCGCCACGGCGGACGACCTGTCGAGCCGGCTCGTGGGCGGCGAGGATCTCGGCCTCGTCGATCGTTCGCACCTGCCCACCGAGGAGGTGTCGGACTTCGTGCAGCGCATGTGGAACTTCGTGCCCGAGCTCGAGGCGAGCGCGGAGCACCTGTGGCGCGACGCCGACCTGCGCACCGAGGAGCTCTACCCGGGCCTCCTGCGCTACCTCCAGCGCGAGCACGGGGTCTCGGTGGAGATCGCGCGCTCGGGGTCGGAGCGCGGCATTCTGCGGCGCTTCGACGCGGCCGCCCGGCGCCTCGTGCTCTCCGAGCTCCTGCCGACGCGCACGCGCACCTTCCAGGTGGCCCACCAGATCGGCCTGCTCACGCAGCGCGCGGTGCTGGAGCGCCTCTCGAGCGATCCCCGGCTCACCACCGACGAGTCGCGCGCGCTCGCGCGGGTGTCGCTCGCGAACTACTTCGCCGGCGCCGTGCTCATGCCGTACGAGCCCTTCATCTCCGCGTGCCGCGAGGAGCGCTACGATCTCGACGTCATCGGGCGCCGCTTCAAGGTGGGCTTCGAGCAGGTGTGCCACCGCCTGACCACGCTGCGGCGGCCGGGCTCGGAGGGCGTGCCGTTCCACATGATCCGCATCGACGTCGCGGGCAACATCTCGAAGCGCTTCAGCGCCTCGGGCATTCGCTTCGCGCGCTTCTCGGGCGCGTGCCCGCGGTGGAACATCTTCAGCGCGTTCCTCACGCCGGGGATGATCCGCATCCAGATGTCGCGCATGCCCGACGGCGAGGCCTACTTCTGCCTCGCGCGCACCATCCAGAAGGACTCGGGCGGGTACCACGCGCAGAAGCCCGTGCAGGCGATCGGGCTCGGCTGCAGGCTCAACTACGCGAAAGAGCTCGTGTATTCGGACGGGATCGATCTCGGGAACCCGGACACGTGCATCCCCGTGGGGGTCACGTGTCGGCTGTGCGAGCGCACGGGCTGCGAGCAGCGGGCGTTCCCGTCGCTGCGCCACCCGCTGACGGTGCTCGAGAACGTGCGCGGCGTGTCGCTCTACTCGCGCGCGCGGCCGGAGGCGGACGAGGACTGAGGCGATTTCGGTCGTTCAGCCCGGCCCTTGTACTAGACAGGCGCCCGTGAAGGACGACTCGCTGCTGAAGAAGTACGAGGAGGAGGTCGCCCGCCTCGAGGCGCTCAAGGAGACGCTGAAGGTGGAGGAGGGGCGGCTCCGGTGGTTCCTGGTGGGCGGCGTCGCGGGGGGGCTCGCGCTCGCCGTGGCGACCAAGCCGCTCTACGGCTTCCTCTTGTTCGCGCTGGGCGTCGTGATGGCGGGCACGGGGCTGTACCTCACCCGGGTGCACACGATGGAGCGCGACTACAACCTCATCCGCGCCAAGGAAGAGCTCGCGCGGCTCCGCGCGAGGGCGGGCGTCCGCGCGCCGAGCCCAGGCGAGGAGCGCGACGCGTAGGGCGCGCCGGGCGGCGACGCGGCGGCCGTCGACGTGAGCCGGAGGGCGTCGAGATCTGCCGCGGGGGCGCCGATCCCGCTTGCAAGTAGCGCCGGCTGATATTCTATTGGCCCCAATGGACGAGGCAGTCGCGCGGTCGCCCGCGGCCAGGGTGGCCAAGTGGCTCCTTGGGGCGGGGAGAGCCCCCGAAGCGGTCGCGCTCCTCAGCGCGTGCGCGGCCACGGGCAACAACGACAAAGAGAGCCACGAGCTGCTCGCGGAGGCTCTCCGCATCGACCCGAGCTCGCCCCTCGCGAAGCTCGCGTTCGAGCGCATGGAGGGTATCCAGGCCGGCGATCACGCCCCGCTCGAGGACGCGATCGCGGTGTGGACGCCCGCCGAGATCGGGCGCCTCGAGCGCGAGATCGCGAAGCCCGCCTTCCGCCGGGCGCAGGTCGGCTTCAACAACAACGTCAAGTACAAGGGCCTCGTCTTCCACATCCAGACCGAGGACTCCGGCCTCGACAAGCCCCACCTCATCACGCACCTGTTCGCGGACGGCGGCCGCGTCATCAAGAGCCACAAGCGCAGCTACGCGCACGCGGTCCATCGCGAGGACGTGGCCCCCTTCGTGCGCGCCCTGATGAAGGGGCAGCACATGGAAATGGCCATCCTGCTGCGCACGGGCACCTTCGATCCGGTGATCGAGGGGCGCGCGGTGGGCGGCCTGGAGGTGCTCGAGCACGAGCCGGTCGTCGAGGTGCAGAAGCTCGCCGCCAAGGAGCCCAAGGGCGCTCCGAAGCCGCCGCCAGCCCCGGCCGGGCCGCCGCCC
>CAZHGG010000880.1:0-3153 GCA_964531755.1 uncultured Polyangiaceae bacterium | reverse complement strand
GAGCATCAACGTCCTCGCGTCGCAGGCGTCGCGGCCGTCGTGCTACGACGACATGGCGGCCGACGTGCCCAAGTTCTTGGAGCTCTACTGCAGCCCCGACAAGGTCGCGAAGAACCAGGAGCAGTGCACCAACCTGAACAAGGTGCAGGTCGACATCCTCCGCCTCAAGGCGCAGAAGCTGGTCGAGATCGCCGACAAGCAGGGCGGCAACCAGGCCCTCGGGCAGTACGAGGCCGCGGGCAACACCTACTTCCAGATGTTCCGGAAGTACTGCCAGGATCCGGTCGCGGCCGGCCAGGCGCCGCAGGCCGATCGGTGCGACGAGATCGTGTACAACGCGGCGCGCGCGTTCCAGGCGGCGCGCCTCATCGCGAAGGCGATCGACGCGCGCCAGGCGCTCCTCGCGTTCGACGCGCGCTCCACGACGCACTCGCCGCTCGCCAAGAAGGCCACCTACGAGATCGGCGGCAACTACCAGGCGATCGCCGTGTACGAGCTCGCGGCCGACTGGTTCGAGAAGTACGTCGAGCTCGACCCCAAGGGCGACAAGGCGGACACCGCCCTCGCCGACGCCACGCTCCTCCGCCTGGGCCTCGGCCAGGAGGATCTGGCCATCAAGGACGCGGCGAAGTTCAAGAAGAACTACGGCGCGAGCAAGCCGGCGCAGACGGCCTCGATCGCCTTCGCCATCGGCGCGCACTACGCCGAGAAGGCCGAGGGCCTCCGCCCCGCCGACAAGGAGGGCGAGTGCCTGAACGGCGAGGAGTGCATGAACTGGGAGAAGGCCCGCAACTCCCTCTCGGGCTCGATGGGCGTGATCGACAAGGCGCCGCCGGACATCCAGGTCCAGGCGCACGTCACGCTGGCGCGCACGTACTCGCACATCAAGAACGGCGCCCGTCAGGCCAAGGGGGAGTACGCGAAGGTCCGCAGCCTCTGGACGAACCCCGCCGACGCCGAGGCGAAGATCCGCGCGGCCTACCCGGCGGAGGACGCGGGCCAGCAAGACAAGCGGCTCGCGAAGGCGCTCAACGCGGTGGGCGAGGCCTACTTCGTCATCGCCGAGGAAGAGCGCCGCGCCGTCGTCGAGCCGCTGATCTTCCCCGAGTACAAGGGCGTGGGCACGAAGGAAGACGTGCTCAAGCACATCGGGGGCAAGGTCAAGGAGTGGTACACGAAGAAGAAGGAAGCGATCGCGAAGGTCGAGCCCTCCTACGTCAAGATCCTCGACCTCAAGCCCGTCCCGCCGCCGAAGTGGGTCATCGCCGCCGGCTCGCGCTCGGGCCTCATGTGGGGCCGCTTCGTCGAGGACTTCCGCAAGGCGCCGATCCCGAAGGCCTGGAAGACCGACCCCGAGATCCGCGGCACCTACTACGACGCGCTCGACGCGGCGAGCGAGCCCTTCAAGGTGGGCAACGCCAAGCCGGCGCTGAAGAAGTGCCTCGATCTGTCGGTGAAGTACCAGTACTTCGACAACTACTCGCGTGACTGCGAGGTCTGGTTGGCCCGCAACTACAAGTCCGAGTACCACGTCGTCGACGAGCTCCGCGGGGCGCCCACGCTGTCGAACAGCGGGCTCGACGAGAAGAACCCGCCGATCCTCATCGGCGGACAGGCGTGGCGTCCGCCGAGCGCGGCCCCCACCGAGAAGGCCGGCGTCGAGACCCCGGCCGCCAAAGAAGCCACGCCGAAGAAGCCCGCGGGGAAGAAGAAGTGAAAGGGAACGGCGCGATGAAATCCAAGCTGGGCATTCTCACGGCGAGCCTCATGATGATGGCCCTCACCGCGTGCGGTGGGCCAAACGTCGAGATCAACACCGGCCCGAAGAAGACGCCGCCCCCTGGCAAGCCGGTGACGGCGGGCGAGGTGGTGAGCGAAGGCGCGCAGGCGAAGTTCAACGCCGCCATCGAGGCGATGGTCGCGCACGACAAGGCGACCGACTGGAACGACGCGGCCTGCGGGGAGGTCGCCAAGAAGTTCGAGGAGGCGGCCACCGAGCAGAAGAGCAAGAAGTTCCCCGAGGCGACCTACAACGCGGGCCTCGCGTGGCAGCGCTGCGGGAACGACAAGGAAGCGCGCGCGCGCTTCACCAAGGCGCTCTCCGACGACGGGAACTTCCACTTCGCGAAGGTCCAGCTCGCGCTCTACGACTTCAAGGCGAACTCGAACGAGGACGCGGCGATCGCCACGCTCCAGCAGGCGGTGCTCGACGCGAAGTTCCAGAACGTCCCGGCGCTCGTGAACCTGGCGATGTTCCAGATGCAGCGCGACTCGGCGCAAGGCACGGCCGGCTGCAGCAGCGACATGGAGTGCGCGAAGACGAACCTCCAGCGCGCGCTGGCGATCGACGACGCCTACATGCCCGCGTTCAACCAGCTGGCGCTGTACTACTTCCAGCTCGCGAAGAAGCGCGCGGGCGCGGTCAAGTCGTCACAGAAGGGCTCGCGCGGCCGCCAGATCGCGACGAACGCGGCGATGGCCAAGCGCGCTGACGTGCAGCAGCTCGAGCTCGCGGCGCTCGTGTGCTCCCAGGCGATCCGCAAGAACCCGAACTACGCGCCCATCCACAACACCGCCGGCCTCATCCAGAACGAGCTCGGGCAGGTGAACAGCGCGGTGGCCGAGTTCGCCACGGCGGCGCGCCTCGACCCGAAGTTCTTCGAGGCGCAGATGAACTACGCCGCGGTCAACCTGTCGTTCCGCGGCTTCGAGCAGGCGGCGACGGCCTACCGCAAGGCGCTCGCCATGCGCCCGAACGACTACGACGCGCACCTCGGCCTCGCCCTCGCGCTCCGCGGCCCCATCCAGGCCACCGACGCGAACTACGACCAGGCCGTGGGGCTCGTCCAGGCCGAGCTCGACACTTGCAAGAAGCTCGACGCTGCCCGGCCGGACGCCTTCTACAACGAGGGCATCCTCGTGCAGGAGTTCAAGGCCAAGTCGGGCGCGGGCAAGGACGCGACCAAGGCCGCGCTCCTCCAGGCGAAGGGCATCTTCCAGTCCTTCGTCGAGAAGGCCCAGGGCAAGGGCGAGTACGACGGCGCTGTCAAGCGCTCCAAGGAGCGCATGCAAGACATCGACGACACCATCCAGTTCCTCGATCTGCCCGGCGCAGAGCCTGCCCCGGCGGCCCCGGCGGCCCCGGCGGCTTCG
>CAZHGG010000879.1:0-3157 GCA_964531755.1 uncultured Polyangiaceae bacterium | reverse complement strand
CATGCCGTTCAAGCTGCCGATGGCCGTCCTCGCCGGCGCGCTGTCGCTCGCCGCGCTCCCGTTCGCGGTGGGCGCCGCGATGCTCGAGGTCGCGCCGCACGCGTTCGAGGTGCCGCAGCACGTCTGCCCCTTCTGCCTCCTCAAGCCGGAGGTCCTCGGCCTCGGGTACCCGCTGTTCGGGGCCATGTTCGTGGCGGCGACGTGGGCCGGGGGCGCGGCGATCGGCGCGGCGTTCGCGCGCAGCGAGGCCGCCCGGCAGACCTTCCTCGGCTTCGCGCCGGAGCGGCTGCGCACCGCCTCGTACGCGTGGCTGGCCGTGCTAGTGGTCGGCGCCGCGCCCATCGTGCGGTACGCGCTCGTCTCGAACTTCACCCCCCTGTTCCCATGAAGCCCTCCTCGCTCGCCGCTGCCGCCATCACCCCCGAGCCGCTCTCCCGGCGACGCGCCCTCGGCGCGCTCCTGGCCGTCACGCTCGCGCCCGCGCTCGGGAGCGGCTGCAAGAAGGACGCGAGCACCCCGCCCGCGGCCGCGCCCGGGCGCTGCGCCCACTGCGGCATGAAGCTCACCCAGGGCAGCGCATGGCTCGCCGAGCTCGCGGCGGCCGACGGGTCCAAGAAGACCTTCGACACGCCCCGCTGCGCGCTCACGGCGCGCCTCGCGACGGGCGCCGGGACCCTGCGCGTCCAGGACTTCTACGACCGCAAGTGGCGCGACGCGAGCGAGGTGCGCTTCGTGATCGGGAGCGACGTCCTCGGGCCGATGGGGCCCGATCTCGTGCCCGTCGACGTGGCCCGCGCACCCAAATTCATGAAAGATCACGAGGGTGATCGCGCGCTCGCGCTCGACGAAGTCACGAAGGCCGTCCTCGAGGATCTCAAGTAGCGCATGTCGGCGCCGCTCCCGCCCCTGCCACCCCTCTCTCCGCGCCTGCGGCGCATCCTCGAGCTCGTGTACGGGGTCGACGGCGTGGTCGAGGCGCGCGTGTGGGAGTGGGAGGCGGGCGTGGCCGTGGGCGTGCGCCCGAGCGCGAGCTCGTCGGCGGCCGAGCTGCTCGCGCGCGTGGAGTCGCAGGTGCTCGTGGTGCGGCAGCCGGGCGAGGCGTGGACCTTCGGCGTGCTCGACGACTGAGCGCGCGACCTGCGTCAGCGGGGGCCGGCGTCGACCACGTCGACGCGCACGGTGGCCAGCGCGGCCTGGTCGATCTCGACCTTGTGCTTCTTCTTCAGCTCCGCGAGCACGGCCTGCTCGCGCTCGCGGATCTTGTCCTGCGCGAGCTTCACGCGGATGACCCGCTCGGCCTCCGCGAAGGTGCGGTCGCGCGCGTCGAGCTTCTGCGTGAGCCGCACGACCCAGTATTTCCCGTTGGCCTTGACGACCTTCGGGAGCACCTGGCCCGTCGCCTCAATTTGGAACGCGGCGGCGCGCACCTCCTCGGGTACGCGCGCGTTCTCACCGCGGGCGTCGCCCGGCGGGCTCACGATGCCGAAGTCGCCAGCGAGGTCGAGCGGCACGCTGGCGCGGGCCTGGAGGTCGACCGAGCGCTGCCGCACCACGTCGCCCCACGCGGCGGCCGTGGTCGCGGCGCGCGCGGCGTCGAGGGCGGCCTTCGCGGCGGCCTCGTCTTTCGTGACGACGCACGAGACGCGGCGGCGCTCGGGGTCGTGGTAGTCCGCCTTGTGGGCGTCGAAATACGCGCGCACCTCGCCCTCGGGCACGTCGGCGGGCGACGGTGAGCCCTTGCGCGCGTCCGCCAACATCGCCTCGCGCAGGATGGCGCGGAGCTCCGCCTGCGCGACGGGGTCCTTGTCGTACCCTTTCTGCGTCGCCTCTTGGGCGAGCAGCTCGACGCGGATCATCTCCTCCAGAAGCTCCTTGCGGCGCTCCGGGGCGCGGTAGCGCAGGCGATCGAACTGGTCCATGTGCTCGAGCGCCGCGAGGTAGTCGCCGAGGGTGATCGTGCGATCGCCCACCTTCGCGAGCACCTTCGCGGAGAGCTCCGGGGTGAGCTGCTCGGTGGTGGCGTGCGGCTCGCCCGCGTCGACCTGGGGCGCCGTGCCGCCGCCTTTGCAGCCGTCGCACCCCGCGACCAGCGCCGCCGCGAGGACCAGCGGTCCTAGCGTTCCTGCGAGGGGGAGTCGGCCGAGCGAGCGCATGTCCGCGTGATGACTTACCACCGACAGGAGGCCTCATGCCACGCTCGATTGCGGAGCGCTTCCGGCCCGAGTAGAAGGCGGGCCATGAGCTCCGACGACCGCCACGCCGACCTCACCGCCTCCCCGCCCCCGCTCCACCCCGGGCTCCGCTACAAGCGGATCCTCCTCAAGCTGAGCGGCGAGGCCCTCGGCGGCGCGCAGGGCGGGCTCGACCCGAACGTGCTCCGCGAGACCGCGTCCGAGCTCGCGGGGGTCTACAAGCTCGGCGTCCAGGTGGGCATCGTCGTCGGCGGCGGGAACATCTTCCGCGGCTTGAAGGGCGCGGCCGCGGGCATGGACCGCACGCAGAGCGACTACATGGGCATGCTCGCCACCGTCATGAACGCCCTCGCCCTCCAAGACGGCCTGGAGAAGGTGAGCGTTCCCACGCGCGTGCAGACCGCCATCGAGATCCGGCAGATGGCCGAGCCCTACCTCCGCCGGCGCGCCATGCGGCACCTCGAGAAGGGGCGCATCGTCATCTTCGCCGCGGGCACGGGCAACCCGTTCTTCTCGACCGACACGGCAGCCGCGCTCCGCGCGATGGAGATCGGCGCCGAGGCCGTGTTCAAGGCCACCAAGGTCGAGGGCGTGTACGACCGCGATCCGGTGAAATTCCCGGACGCCTCGATGGTGAAGGCCATGAGCTACGACCGCTTCATCTCCGAGCGCATCGGCGTCATGGACTCGACCGCAGCGACCATGTGCCGCGACAACGGCATGCCCATCCGCGTGTTCAAGCTGGCACCCGGCAACATCACCCGGGCGGTCCTGGGCGAGTCCATCGGCACCACCGTCACCGGCTGAGCGCGCCGCGCCCCGCCGCTCCGCGGCTACTGGAGCAGCGCGCCGTGCTGCAGCGCGGGTGGGTGCGCAGTGGGCGCGGGCGAGGGCGAGGGCGAGGGCGCGGGCGGGGCTGGCGGCTTCGCGAGCGCCGACTTGGCCGGGGCGGCCGCGACCTTCGG
>CAZHGG010000878.1:0-3158 GCA_964531755.1 uncultured Polyangiaceae bacterium | reverse complement strand
CGGCATCTCTCGACCGTACGCGCGAGGCGCAGCTCCGGGTCCCCGGCCGCGAGTCGCGGCGCCGCGGGCCGCCCGCGACGGGGCCGTCGCCGCGAGAGGCGCGCTACTTCCCAAGCGCGAGCAGGTAGCCGACGTAGCGCCCCTTCTTGACCGTGGCGCGGCCCGTGAACCCGTCGTGCTTGCCGGTCACCGTGCACCCGGCCTTCACGGCCGCGACCTCGACGACCGCCCCGTCGGCGAGGCCCGTGACCACCGCGACGCCGCTCGCGCTCGACTCGGTGAGCGTGGGGTCGGGCTTCGGGAGGGTGTCCGCCGAGTAGTAGATCACCTTCGCCTCCGGGTGACCGGGGATCGTGATCTTCACCCCCGCCGCGCTCCGGCACGGCTCCGCGGGACCGGCATCTCGCGAGACGTCGGGCCCTTGGATGGCGATCGCGATCAAGGTCTTGTCGGCCGCGAAGTCCGGGGCGAGCGAGCTCTGATAAGAGGTGGGGATCACGACGGTCGTCCCGACGAAGTCGGCCTCGAGCACCCACTCCGGGAACATCATCGGGATATCGTCGGGGTTGTCGACGAGCGCGTAGAAGGGCTTCCCCTTGCTCACGTAAAACGTCGCCTTCCCCTCCGCGTCGGTGGTGCCGACGACCCCCGGACAGAGATCGAACGTGATCTTCGCGCCCTCCTTCTTTCGATACGGGCCGACCTGGAACTCCTCGACCGTGCCGTCCATTTTGACATACGGCGCCGGGCCGCACTGGATAGGGGAGGCCGCGTCGGCGGGGCCAGCGTCACTCGGCGTGTTCGCGGAGGTGCACGAGGCGAGGAGGAGCGCAGTTGCACAGAGGGCGAGCCTGGAGCGCCATAGCATGGGGGACCTTTCTCTGGGACAACGTCACGCTAAGACCGCGCGGCGCGCCCGCCATTCGGCGCCCCTCGGCAGTTGATCTCCGTCATGAGCGCGGCGCGCGGCGCCAGGCAGATCTTTGCCCACCCGCACCGGCCCCCCGGATACGTTCAGGGCATGGCGAGCGAGCCCCGCTTCGAGATCGGGCCGCGCCTCGGGGCGGGCGGCATGGGCGTCGTGTACGAGGCCCTCGACCGAGAGCAAGGCAAGCGCGTCGCCCTGAAGCGCCTCGCGCGGGTGGGCCCCCTCGAGATTCATCAATTGAAACGCGAGTTTCGTTCGCTCGCAGACGTGGTCCACCCGAACCTCGTGCGGCTCCACGAGCTGCTCACCGCCGACGACGGCGAGCCGTTCTTCACGATGGAGCTCGTGCTCGGCGTGGACTTCCTCGCGTACGTGCGGCGCGGGGTCGGCGCCGAAGAGGCCACGGTCAGCCTGACGCAGGCGCTGCGCGCGGACGCCGAGCTGCCCGCGCGCTCCGAGACCCGCGCGGGCGCCGTCGACATCCCGCGGCTCCGCCACGCCCTAGGGCAGCTCGCGCTCGGCCTCGCGGCGCTCCACCGCGCCGGCAAGGTGCACCGCGACCTCAAGCCCTCGAACGTGATGGTCCATGACGACGGGCGCCTCGTGATCCTCGACTTCGGCCTCGTGCGCAGCCGGCGGCGGGACGACGCGGAGAGCGAGCCGCTCATCGGCACGGCCGCGTACATGGCGCCCGAGCAGGTCACCGGCGCCCGGCCCTCGCCCGCGTCCGACTGGTACAGCTTCGGCGTGATGCTCTACGAGGCCCTCACGGGGCGCTGCCCGTACGAGGGCGCCCTCGGGGAGCTGCTGCGGCGCAAGCTCGCCGAAGATCCCCCCCACCCGCTCTCGCTCGCGCCGGAAGCCCCCGCCGACCTCGCGGACCTCGCGGCGCGCCTGCTCGCACGGCGGCCCGATGCGCGCCCGACCGAGGCCGAGGTGCTGGCGGCGCTCGGCGTCGACGCCCCGAGCGCGCGGCTCGGCGACTCGCTCGACGCCTTCGTTGGGCGCGAGGCCGAGAGCCGCGCGCTCGCGGAGGCGTTGGACGACGTGCGCGCGGGTCGCTCCGTCACCGTCCACGTGGCGGGCCAGTCCGGTATGGGCAAGACGGCGCTGGTCGAGCGCGTGCTGGACGACCTCGCCGACGCCCGCGACGTCCTCGTGCTACGCGGCCGCTGCTTCGAGCGCGAGACCGTGCCGTACAAGACCGTCGACGGGCTGGTGGACGCGCTGGCCCAGCACCTCACGTCGCTCGAGCGCGACGAGCGCGCGGCGCTGCTCCCCCCGGACGCGGCGGCGCTCGCGCGGGTGTTCCCGGCCCTGCTCCGCGTGCCGGCGATCGCCGACGCGGCGGACGACACACCGGTGGTGCAGGACGACCAAGAGCTGCGGCGGCGCGGGTTCCTGGCGCTCAAGCAGCTGCTCGCGGCGCTCGGGCAGCGGCGCACGCTCGTGCTCGCGATCGACGACCTGCAGTGGGGCGACCTCGACGGCGCGCGCGTCCTCATCGAGCTGCGCCGCCCGCCCGACGCCCCACGCCTGCTGCTCGTGGGGAGCTACCGCAGCGAGGAGGCCTCGCGGAGCGCGTGCGTGACCGCCCTGCTCACGGAGGCGCGCGAGCACGGCGTGTGGCACGACACGCGGCACGTGGCGCTCGGGGCGCTCACCCAGGTCGAGGCCTTCGAGCTCGCGCTCACGGCGCTGTCCGCCGCGGGACGCCCGCTCGCCGAGCTCGACGGTCTCGCCGCCTCGATCGCCGCGGAGTCCGACGGGAGCCCGTTTTACGTGTGGGAACTCGCGCACGCGGCGCTCCGCGGAGGCCGCGAGGACGTGACCCTCACGGAGCTGCTCGAGGAGCGCATCCGGGGCCTCGAGGCGGGCGCGCAGCGGCTGCTGGAGGTCGTCGCGATCGCCGGGGGCCCCGTAGCGCAGCAGCTCGTCGCGCAGGTCGCAGAGAGCCCTGAGCCGCGCGACGCCCTGGCGATGTTGCGCTCGCAGCGCCTCGTTCGCGCGCGCGGCCTCTCCGACGCCGACACGGTGGAGGCCTACCACGACCGCGTGCGCGAGACCGTGCTCGCCGCCCTGGACCCCGCCCGTCGGCGCGAGCTGCACCGCCGGGTGGCCGGCGCGCTCGAGGCGCGCGGCGGCGGCGACGCCGAGCTGCTCGCCGAGCACTGGGGGCGCGCGGGCGAGGGGGACCGCGCGGCCGAGCTGGCGGTGATCGCGGGGGACC
>CAZHGG010000877.1:0-3158 GCA_964531755.1 uncultured Polyangiaceae bacterium | reverse complement strand
GTGGCCCTCGGCGCGCGCGCGGCGCTGCTCGGCGAGGCGCGCCTCGCCTGGCTCCCGGGGGCGCCCGCGCCGGTGACCGCCTCGGCGGTCTTCGAGGCGCGCCTGTCGCTCTCGCGCTCCGTCGCGCTCGGCGTGTTCGCGCGCCGTCAGCTCGTGGCCGCCGACCTCGGCGTATCAAGTCTCATCTATTTCTGAGCGCCCGTCGGGGCCTCGAGCACCTCGTCGAGCTCGAGCACGTTGCGGTCGGGATCGCGCACGAACACGGCGAGCACCCCGTCGCCGAGGCGCACAGGCCCCTCCGACACCGCGATCCCCGCCGCCGCGAGGGAGGCCATGGCCGCCGTCGCCGAGGCCACGCGCAGCGCGATGTGTGTGTATCCTGCATGTTTGACCGGGTCGAGGTCCATGAGCACGTTCTGCCCCGCCGACTCGGGGGTCGCGTTGACGATGAGGTTCAGCTCGACGCCGGCCGCGTTGCGCAAGATGGAGACCTTGGCGCGCTCGTGCCACGCGATCTCCTCGAAGCCGAAGTGCCGGTAGAACGCGCACGAGCGCGCGCGCTCGGCGACGCGCAGGCCCGCGTGGCAAAAGGCGAGCACCTCGGTGGTCGTGGACGTCTCGGTCGTGGACATGGCCCTCTCGCTCCCCTCGCCGCCGGTCGGCCGCCCGAGCGTACCTGAACCTCGGGTGGCTGCCCGTCGGGGTCCGCTTCCGCTACGGTCTTCGAGTGACCCAGAGCGACCACCCCACCGCGTGCATCATCTGCAGCATCAACTGCGGCGTCCGCCTGAAGACCGAGGGAGCGCGCGTCGTCGGCGTGCGCGGCGATCGCGAGCACCCCGCGAGCCGCGGGTACCTCTGCGAGAAGGCGCAGGCGCTCGGGCACTACCAGGGTGGTCGCGACCGGCTCACCTCGCCGCTCCGCCGCCGCCCGGACGGCACCTTCGAGGCGATCGACTGGGACACGGCCGTCCGCGAGGTCGCCGCTCGGCTCGCCGCCGTGCGCGACGCCCACGGCGGCGAAAAGATCTTCTATTACGGGGGCGGCGCGCAGGCGAACCACCTCGGCGGCGCCTACGGGCGCGCGCTCCGCGCGGCGCTCGGGTCGGTGCACACGAGCAACGCGCTCGCGCAGGAGAAGACCGGCGAGTTCTGGGTCGACGGTCAGCTCTTCGGGCGCCCGCGCTGTCACACGGTGCCCGACTTCGAGCACGCCGAGGTGGCGGTGTTGGTCGGGAAGAACCCCTGGCAGTCGCACGGGTTTCAGCGCGCGCGGGTGGTGCTGAAGGAGCTGGCGAAGGACCCCGCGCGCACCCTCATCGTCATCGACCCGCGCCGGACCGAGAGCGCCGCGCTCGCGGACCTCCACCTGCGCGTGAGGCCCGGCGGGGACGCGTGGCTCCTCGCCGCGATGGTCGCGATGCTGCTCCGCGAGGGCTACGCAGACGACGCCTGGCTGGGCGCCCACGCCAGCGAACTGCCCGCGCTGCGCGAGCTCTTCGCCGAGGTGGACGTGCCGCGCTACTGCGCGCGCGCCGGCGTCCCCGAGGCCGACGTGGCGCGCGCCGTGGCGGCCATCGGGCGCGCCGAGCGCGTCGCGGTGCTCGAGGACCTGGGCGTGCAGCAGTCGCCGCACAGCACGCTGTCGAGCTGGCTCGAGAAGCTGCTCTATCTGCTCCGCGGGAGCTTCGGGCGGCGCGGCGGGATGAACCTGCACTCGCGCTTCGCGAGCCTCGGCGGCGGCGACGGACCTCGCCGCCACGCCACCTCGCCCGTGTTCGGCCACAGGCTCATCGGCGGGCTCATGCCGTGTAACGCCGTCGCCGACGAGTGCCTGGCGGACCACCCCGCGAGGTTCCGCGCGATGATCGTCGAGAGCGCGAACCCCGCGCACTCGCTGGCGGACAGCAAGCGCTTCGCCGAGGCGCTCGCCGCGCTGGACGTGGTGGTGGTCATCGACGTCGCCATGAGCGAGACGGCCGCGCTCGCCGACTACGTGCTGCCCGCCGCCTCGCAGTTCGAGAAGTGGGAGGCCGCCTTCTTCAACCTCGAGTTCCCCGAGAACGTGGTGCACCTCCGCAGGCCGGTGTTCGCGCCGGCCGAGGGCACGCTGCCCGAGGCCGAGATCCACGCGCGGCTCGTGCGCGCGCTCGGGGCGCTCGAGGGGCTCGACCTAACGCCACTCCACGAAGCCGCGGCCGCGGGGCTCGACGCGTACGCCATGGCCTTCGCCGTGGCCGTCGGGCAAGACCCGCGGTTCATGCGGCTCGCGCCGGTGATCCTCTACGAGACCATGGGGCCGGCGCTGCCCGAGGGCGCGCGCGCGACGGCCGTGATGTGGGCGCTCTCGCAGCAGGTGGCGATGGCCTACGCCGACTCGGTGCGCCGGGCGGGGATCGACGCGCCCGGGCCGCTGCTCGGCAACGCGCTCTTCCGCGCGCTGCTCGAGCGCCCGTCGGGGGTGGTGTTCACGGCGGACGGCTACGAAGAGACCCTCGCGCGCGTGGAGACGCCCGACAAGCGCGTGCGCCTCGTCGTGCCGGAGCTCGTCGCGGAGCTGCGGTCGCTCGCCGACACCACGCTGCCGAGCGACGACGCGTTCCCCTTCGTGCTCGCCGCGGGCGAGCGACGCACGAACACGGCCAACACGCTCCTGCGGGATCCGGCGTGGATGCGCGGGCCCGGCACGCTCCGCATCGGCCTCGAGGACGCCGCGCGGCTCGGCCTCGAGGACGGCGCGCGCGCGCGGATCACCACGAAGCGCGGCGAGGCGATCGCGCAGGTGGAGCTCACGGACACGCTCGCGCCGGGGCACGTGTCGCTCCCGAACGGCCAGGGCCTCGGCTACCCCACCGAGGCGGGCGAGCGCGTGCGCACGGGCGTCGCGCTGAACGAGCTCACGTCGACGGACGAGCGCGATCCCATCGCGGGGACGCCGTGGCACAAGCACGTCCGCGCGAGGATTGAGAGGGTCTAGCGGCGGTGGGGGCGGTTCGTCGCGAGGCGTCGTGTGTGAGGGCGTTCCCCCCTCACGCACCCCCCTGTGGTGTCGTTGAGAGGCGTCGTGTGTGAGGGCGTTCCCCCCTCACGCACCCCCCTTGTGTCGTCGCGAGGCGTCGTGTGTGAGGGCGTTCCCCCCTCACGCACCCCCCTGTGGT
>CAZHGG010000876.1:0-3159 GCA_964531755.1 uncultured Polyangiaceae bacterium | reverse complement strand
GTCGCCGACCTCGGGCCGCTCTCGGCGGAGGCCGCGCGGCGCGCCCGCGTGGCGAAGTTCCTGGCCGACGTGCGCGCGCAAGGGGGCGGCCCCCTCGAGGCCCCCGGCAGCGACCGCGTCGTGTTCCTGGCGAGCGGCGCGCCGCCGGCGGGCGCGAGCGCGTGGAGCGTGGTGGGGAGGTTCTTCTCCTGGGACAAGGCGAAGGCGCTCCCGATGACCGCGATCGCGGGCACCGATCTGTGGGTCGCCGACACCAAGGTGCCGCGCGGCGTGGCCCACACGTACAAGCTCTTGGCCGGCACGTCCGACGCGGGGTACCGCGAGGACCTGCTCGCGCGCAACGTCGTGTGGGACGGCATCGACCACAACACGGTCGGCGAGTTCAACGGCGTGGTCCACGCGGACGCGCTGCCGAAGGACCGCCCGCGCATGGAGGCCTTCCGCGGCACGACCTCCGCGATCATGGGCAACGCGCGGGACGTCTTCGTGTGGCTCCCGCCCGCGTACGACGGGCCCACCTGCAAGAAGCTGCCGCTCGTGGTGTTCCACGACGGCAACGAGTCGCTCACGCGCGGCGACTTCGTGGGCCCGGCCGCCACGCTCTACGCGGCGAAGCCCGAGCTCTCCGCCATCCTCGCGTTCGTGGCGCTCCCGAACCAGAACGTCCGCATGGACGAGTACACGTTCGCCACGGCGGGCTCGAAGGGCGACGACTACGCGCGCGCCATCGCGACCGAGGTGCTGCCGCGCCTCACGCGCGACTTCCGAGTCTGCGCCGACGCGCGGGCGCGGGGCGTCTCGGGCGCGTCGCTCGGGGGCCTCATCTCCACCCACATCGCCTTCACGCAGCCCGGCACGTTCGGCTGGGTCGGCGCGCAGAGCTCGTCGTACTTCTGGGCCGACAACGCGATGATCACGCGGGCGGGCAAAGACCCGAAGACCCCCGCGCGCTTCTACCTCGACTCGGGGTGCCCGAACGACAACTGCGAGGTCACGAACCTCATGGAGACCACGCTCAAGTCGAAGGGCTACGACGTGAAGCGGATCACCGAGGCGAACGGCCAGCACGACTGGGCCTTCTGGAACCGCCGCATGGCCGGGATGCTCACGCACTTCCGCGACGGCCAGACGGTCTGCGACTGAGGCGCCCGGCCTCGCCGCCGCGGGCAGCGCCGCGCGCTACCCGAAGAGGTCGCGCAGCTTGTCCATGAACGAGCGCTGCTGCGCCGAGAGCTCCTCGCCGCTCTCGGCGGCGAACTCGGCGAGCAGCGCGCGCTGCTTGTCGGTGAGCGTGGTGGGCACCTCGAGGTGCACCTCGACGCGCTGATCGCCGCGGCCGATGCCCGCGCGATACGGGATGCCCTTGCCCTTGATGCGCAGCACGGACCCAGGCTGCGTGCCGGCCGGCACGCGGAGCTTGCCCTTCCCGTCGAGGGTGGGCACCTCGATCTCGCCGCCGAGCGCGGCCTGCACGAACGTGATGGGCGCGGAGCACACCACGTCGTCGCCCACCCGCTTGAAGAAAGTGTGCGGGAGCACCACGATCGTGAGCTCGAGATCGCCGGCGCCGCGATCGGGCCGGGGGCGGTTCCCTGCGCCGGCCACGAGCTTCGTGGCGCCGTGATCCACGCCCTGCGGCAGCGTGATCTTCAGCGTGTGGCCCTGCGTGACGAGGGCGCTCCCCTTGCAGGTCTTGCAGGGCTGCAGCACGATCCGGCCCGTGCCCTTGCAGCGGGCGCACGTGCGATCGACCGCGATCGGGATGAGGCCCTGCTGGATGCGCACGCGGCCGCGACCGCCGCACATGGAGCACGGATCGGGCTTGGTGCCCGGCGCGGCCCCGGTGGCCTCGCAGTCGCCGCAGGGGACGATGCGCTCGTATTTGAGCTCCTTCTCGCAGCCGAACGCAGCCTCCTCGAAGGTGACCTCGAGGTTGCGTTTGAGATCGCCGCGGTCGGCCTTGCCGACTCCGAACACCCCGAGCAGATCGCCCAGGAAGCCGTCGATGTTGAGGTCGCTCACGTCGACCACGCCGCCCGCGAACGGGCCGCCGGCGCCGAAGGGCGAGCCCGACTCCTCGGCGCGGTGGCCCATGCGGTCGTAGAGCGAGCGGCGCTGCGGGTCGGACAGCACCTGGTAGGCGAGGCTTATCTCCTTGAAGCGCGCGGAGGCGCCGGGATCGCCGGGGTTCTTGTCCGGGTGGTGCTGCGACGCGAGCTTGCGGAACGCCGATTTGATCTCCTCGGGCGTGGCGGTGCGCGCGATCCCGAGCACGTCGTAGTGGTCCCGCTGGCTCATTGCGGGGTCGCACGTAGCACACCCGCCGCGCCCGCGCCGAGGGGACTGCACGCGGCGTCGCTCCGCGCTTTGGCTCCGCCCGAACCTATGCTAGCGAGAGCGACCGCCCGATGGCCTACCCGAGACTCCCCAACGAAGACAAGCACGCGCTCCTCCGGCGCATCGTCGAGCGCTGCGCTCCCTCCAACGGCCGCTCCCGCGTGATCGCGTTCGATCTCGACGGCACGCTGATGGACAACCGGCCGCGCACGTGCGCGATCCTCCACGAGCTCGGGGAGGCGTGGCGCGAGACCCACCCCGCGGAGTCGGAGACCCTGCTGGGGGCGGCGCCCGACCGCCTGCTGTACCTCATGAAGGACACGCTCGCGAAGCTCGGCATCCCGGAGGCCCTCGTGCCCGAGGCGGAGTCCTTCTGGAAGGCGCGCTTCTTCGCCGACGACCACATCCGCCACGACGTGCCCCTCCCGGGCGCGGTCCAGTTCGCGCGGGCGTGCTACGAAGCAGGCGCAATCATTACGTATTTCACGGGTCGTGACCTACCGGCGATGAGCGTTGGGAGCTGGAAGAGCCTGCGCGACAGCGGCTTCCCCATCGGCCTGCCGGGCACCGAGCTCATCCTGAAGCCGGCCTTCGACATCCCCGACGACGTCTTCAAGGCCGACTTCGGCCCGCGCCTCGCGCGCCTCGGCGAGGTCATTGGCGTGTTCGACAACGAGCCCGGCAACTGCAACATCCTGCTCGGCCAGCACCCCGGCACCGAGAGCGTCTTCGTCGACACGCAGCACTTGCCGGGCGCGCCGCCCCTCGATCCGCGCGTGCACGTCGTCGCCGACTTCGACATGCCATGAGCGCGGCGCGGCG
>CAZHGG010000875.1:0-3165 GCA_964531755.1 uncultured Polyangiaceae bacterium | reverse complement strand
GCCGGCGGCGGCGTCGGGGGCGCTGGCGGCGGTCGGCGTGGGCCGCGCCCCCGCGTCGCTCGAGGTGGCCCCGGCGTCGGGCGCCCCCTGCGCGCGCGAAGTGCCCGAGAGCACGAACAAAAGCAGCCCCAGCGCGAGCCCGAGGGCGGCGAGCAGCCGGGCGCTTCGTCTCGGGTCAAGGGAGGGGCGGGTCGGCATCGAGCAGAGCTGCGTGGCGGAGATCCCGCAGGCGCGGAGGGGTCCTATCGCGTTACCGGGAGCGAGGTCAACGCGTGTTTGGCGTGGCGCGCCTCGGCCGCACCCCCTCGGGTGCGCGGGCGCGCGCGGGGTTCACGAAGCCTCAGGCGGGGGCCAGCGCCCCCTCCGGGGCCGACAGGTCCCGCGGGCGCGGCCACCACAGGTACCCGGAGAGGCCGAAAGCCACGGCGAGGGTGAGCATCGCCACACGGGTCGGCATGAAGTCGGCGAGCACTCCGACGAGCGGCGGAGACCACAGGTCGCCGAAGAGGTGGATCGCGAAGATCGCCAGCGCCATCGCGCTCGCGCGCACGTGGGGCGGGACGCTCTTCAGCAAGATGGCGTTGATGGGCGACATCGAGAGGAACAGCGCGACCTCGCAGAAGAACGCCGCGCCGAAGAAGGCGTTGGAGGACGGCGCCAGGAAGCAGAACGCCGCGATGGGCGTCGCGATGAGGCTGCCGACCGCGCACAGCTTCAGCAGCGCGGCCACCTCCAGCTCGGCCCGGCGCCTCGCGTCCGGCTCGGATGGCGCCTCCGCCGGGGGGCCCAAGTGGGCGGTCGCCCGCGCCTGCATCCGGTCGGCCAGGTTCCCACCCAGGAAGGTGCCGACCGCCCCGCCGACGACGGTGAGCAGGCCGAAGCGGAAGTTCGCCGTGACGAGCGTGACCTTGAACGTGTCGGAGAGGAACGTGGGCGCCCAATACGAGAAGCCCCCGAGCGCGAACGTGTAGGCGCAGTAGCCGAGCAGCGCGCGGCGGTACTGCTTCGACGCGCGCAGGTCGCCCAGGGCGTTGCGGATGTTCGGCTTCTCCCGCTCGCCGCGCTCCGGCTCGGCGACGAGGAGGCACGCGAACCCGAGCAGGAGCCCCGGCCCGCCGGCGAGGTAGAACGAATAGCGCCAGCCGTACGCGTGCTCGATCGCGCCGCCGATGAGGTAGCCGAGCGCGGCTCCGATAGGCTGCGCTACGTAAAAAATCGAAAGATTTCGCCCCTTTCGCGCGGGCGGCGAGACGTCGTCGATCAGCGTGGGCGCGATCGCGGTGAAGCTGGCCTCGCCGACGCCGACGACCGCGCGCCAGAAGAGCAGGGTGGGGGCGGTGCGCGCGAGGCCGGAGGCGACCGTCGCCACGCTCCACACGACGATGCCGAACGTGATGAGCCGGGTGCGCCGCCCTCGGTCCGCGAGGTACCCGAAGATCGGGCTCGAGGTGAAGTACCCGACCAGGAAGATCGTGGCCATGAGGCCGCTCACGAAGTTCGAGAGCAGCAGCTCGTCGCGGACCTTCGGGAGCACGGCCGCGAGCACGTAGCGGTCGACGAAGTTCAGGAGGTTCAGCGCGGTGAGCAGCGCGAGGACGGCGGCGGGGCGGCGGATCACCCGGGCGAGACTACGGCCTTGTCGCGCGAGGCCGCCCCCAATTCTCGCCGCCCACCCGGCCGCTCGGGTCGTGCCGCGGCGCCAGGGGCTCCCGCGCCCCGCTTGACACCTGTTCACCTCTCGCGGTAGCTGCCGAGGCGTCATGCAGCCTGCCCAAGCCTCCGTCGACTCGACGCCCGCGTCGAGCCAGGTCCCGAAGAAGCCCGCCCGCCGCGCCACCGCCGAGTCGATGGCGACCAAGCAGCGGGAGATCTCGGTGAGCGAGTTCTTCACCAAGAACCGGCACTTGCTCGGGTTCGACAACCCGGCGAAGGCGCTGCTCACCACAGTGAAGGAGGCGGTCGACAACTCGCTCGACGCCTGCGAGGAGGCCGGGATACTCCCCGAGCTCCTCGTGGACATCAAAGAGGTCCAGAAGGACCGCTTCCGCGTCGTCATCGAGGACAACGGCCCGGGCATCGTGAAGGCGCAGATGCCCAAGATCTTCGCCAAGCTCCTCTACGGCAGCAAGTTTCACCGCCTGAAGCAGTCACGCGGGCAGCAGGGCATCGGCATCAGCGCCGCGGGGCTCTACGCGCAGCTCACGACGGGCAAGGCGGTCACGATCACCTCGAAGATCGGCAAGGGGCGCCCGGCCGTGCAGATCGAGCTGCGCATCGACACGAAGCGAAACCAGCCCGACGTCGTGAGCGAGACCACTGTGCCGTGGGATCGCGAGCACGGCACCCGCGTCGAGCTCGAGCTCGTCGCCGCCTACCGCGGCGGCCGCACCGGCGTCGACGCCTACCTCGAGCAGACCGTCGTCGCGAACCCGCACCTCGGGCTCACGTACGATCCGCCGCGCGGAGAGCGCGTCGTTTACCCGCGCGCGTCCGGCGAGCTGCCGCGCGAGGCGCAGGAGATCAAGCCGCACCCACACGGCGTCGAGCTCGGCATGCTGCAGATGATGCTCTCGGACGCGGAGGGCAAGACCGTCAAGGAGGTGCTCGCGGCCGACTTCTCGCGCGTCAGCGGCAACGTCGCCGAGAAGATCTGCAAGGACGCGGGCGTCTCCTCCAAGACCCCCGCGGGCGAGGTCCGCGGCGAGGACCTCGATCGGCTCCACAAGGCGCTGGGCGAGGTGAAGCTCATGGCGCCGCCGGCCTCGTGCGTGGTACCGATCGGGGAGGAGCTGCTCATCACCGGGCTCCGCCGGCGCTTCGCGGACGCGGAGTTCGTCGCCTCGAGCACGCGGCCGCCTTCGGTGTACCGAGGCAACCCGTTCGTCGTGGAGGTGGGCCTCGCGTACGGCGGCTCGATGTCGGCGGAGGAGCCCGCCGACGTGATGCGCTTCGCCAACCGCGTGCCGCTCCAGTACCAGCCGAAGGCCTGCGCGATCAGCGAGTCGGTCTACGACACGAACTGGCGGTCCTACGAGGTCGCCCAGCCGAAGGGCTCGCTGCCGGTGGGCCCGCTCGCGATCGTCGTGCACCTCGCCAGCGTGTGGGTGCCGTTCACCAGCGAGGCGAAGGAGGCCGTGGCCCACTACGACGACCTGCTCCGCGAGA
>CAZHGG010000874.1:0-3166 GCA_964531755.1 uncultured Polyangiaceae bacterium | reverse complement strand
GAACAGCGGCCAGACGGAGAACTCGACCCAGCCGCGCTTCGTATAGAGCTGCTCGAAGTCGAAGTGCTTGCCGACGGTCTTCAGCGCCTCCGAGAACTTCGCGTTGAAGAGCTCGTTCAGCGTGCGGCCGTCGCTGGCGCGCACGCAGCCGATCGACTGCGCCACCTTGAGCACGTCCTCGGCGGTCTTGTTCACCCGCACGAAGAACGTGACGTTGATGTCGGCGCGGATGTTGTCATTGCAGATGAGGCCCTCCTTGCCGCGCCGGTCGATCTGGATGGTCTTCACCGACAGATCCATGATCTCGGCGCGGTTCACCACCGGCAGCACGAGCTTCCCGGTGAAGGTCACCGAGGGCTCGGCGCGCGAGGTGTTGATGATGAGCGCCTTGCCCTGCTCGACCTGGCGATAGAAGCGCGCGAACAGCGCGCCCACGCCGAACAGGATGATGACGCCCGCCCCAAACAGCGCCAAAAAGGGAATGTATTCCTGCATATCTCGCGACCGTCCCCTTCAGTTGTCTGCCTCGCAGAATACTCGCGCGCGCGAGCGCCGATTGCCCTCTTCGAGGTCCCGTGCGGCGCAGAGCCGCGCGGCCAGTGGATCGTGGCACGCGCCACGTCGCGCGGAAAAGTTATCCGCGCTTCTTCGGACGCCCCATCGCCTCGTCCATCGACTCGACGATGTACTCCTCGCGCTCTTCGTCCCACCCCACGATGAGCCCCTCCTCGCCGCGGCGGAGCGCGCTGCCCTCCACGCGGACGCGCAGGACGAGGTCGGCGCCGGTGTCCTTCACCACGGCCTCGCCGAAGGTCTCGGTCGCCTCGCCGGTGCGGATCGTGCACGTCTTGCCGATGAGGTCTCGCGCCGATTTCGCGTGCTTCGTGACGAGCAGCGGGGCGAGCGGGCGCGCGGCCAGCTTGGCGAGCGGCAGCGCCACCGCGGGCGCGGCGAGGAAGGTGACGAGGCAGCGCACGAGCAGGCTCGGATCGTGGCCGGCGCGCCCGAGGGCCCAGAGCGCCACGAAGCTCGCGGCCCAGGCGAAGAACGAGATCAGCGTGAACTGCACCGTGACCGGCACGTCCCGCATGCGGAACGCCGCGAGCAGCGCGTGCGGGCCGGCGCCGTCGGCCTCGGCGTGGCCCGCGTCGACGTCGCCGTCCAGATCGACATCCCCGTCCACGTCCGCGTGGAGCTCGACGTCGGGACCGCCGCCGCCGGCGGCCCCCTCGAGCGCGCCCTTGATGGCCCCGGTCGCGCCGTCGCCGACGCCCTCGCCTAGGCCTTCGCCGACGCCCTCGCCCAGGCCTTCGCCCAGGCCTTCCGCCCCGCCGTCGACGCCCTCGCCGAGGTGGACGAGGCCGCTCATCACGAAGAGCCAATACACGAGCGAGATCGCCACGAACACAGTCCACACGACGACCGGGAAGGCGAAGAGCGGCGCGAGCGCGCTCACGTCGGCTCGCGCTCGGCCGGGGCCGCCGCCGCCAGCAGCCCGGCGATGCGGTCGAGGCGCTCGAGGAGGGCCGCGTGCTTGCGCTCCGCCTCCGCCTCGGCCTCGCGGCGCTCCGCCGCGGTGGGGTCGAGCGCCCGCGCGGCCAGGGCAGGGCCGAAGGTCATGAGGAGGCTCCCGATCTGCTTGCCGCGCTCGGTCACCGCGAAGATGTCGCAGTACCCCACCGACAGGTTCGTCGAGACGTAGACGAGCGCGTCGTTCAGGGTGCGCACCTTCGGGTTGTGGCCGTGCTCGGCCTTGAAGAAGAGCTGCGCCCCCACGAGCACCGTCCACACGATCGCCTCCGCCGGATCCTCGTTCGACGAGGCGCGCAGCAGGTCGACGGCCTCGCCGAGGAGGTCGGGCGCCAGGACACCGAGCAACATGGAGGACGCGCCGCTCACAGGGTGGACGGTAGCCCGCGCCCTCGACGAAAGTCCAATCCGCGGCGGACTGAAGACGCCGCAAGAGAGGGGCTCACCGCCCGTCGAGCCTTGACACGCCCACGCGGGGGAGGTGTCGTGTCACGCCCCCACCCGGGGAGCGGAGGAACCGAAAATGCCCATGACCGAAGCCGAAGCGTTCGCCAGCCTCAAAGTCCTCGTCGCGGTCGCCCAAGCCGACGGGGAGATCCACGCCGAAGAGCGCAAGTCCCTCGAGGCGGCGCTCGAGGCGATCACCCTCCCCGAGGGCACCACCGTCGAGGGCCTGCTCGCCGAGATGGTCGACGCCGCGACCGAGCTCGGCCTCCTCACCTCGAAGGAGGCGCGCGACACCATCTGGAAGAGCGCCTTCGCGATGGCCAACGCCGACGGCACGTGCTCGCCCGAGGAGCAGAAGGTCCTCGACCTCATCGCCGAGAAGACCGCCGTCAGCGCCGAGCAGCGCACGTTCTTCGCGAAGCTCGTCGCCGAGGGCAAGAACACGGTCCTCCCGAGCAACATCCAGGCGGTCACCGATCCGGAGGCCCGCGCCAAGGAGGTCCGCAAGGACATCCTCAAATACTCGGCCATCACCGCCATCCTGGGGGCCTTCCCGCTCCCGGTGGTGGGCGAGCTCGCGGTGCTGGGCATTCAGCTCAAGATGATCCGCGACATCGGCCAGTACTGGGGCCACACGGTCGACAAGAACGCGGCAAAATCGATGCTCTACGGGCTCGGCCTCGGCACGGGCGCGCGCATGGCGGTCAACAGCCTCGCCAAGCTCGTCCCCGGCTGGGGCTCGGCGGTGGGCGCGACCACGTCGTTTGCGGCGACGTTCGCGCTCGGCAAGGTGATGGAGAAGTTCTTCGCGGAGGACGCGAAGGGCGACGTGGCGTCGCTGAAGAGCTTCTTCAAGTCGGCCGAGAAGGAGGGCAAGGCCGCCTACGCCGAGCAGAAGGACGACATCGCCAAGAAGGCCGAGGAGAACAAGGCGGCGCTCGATCAGCTCTCGGCCGACCTGAAGGACGGCAAGATCTCGCAGGAAGACTTCGACGCGCGCCTCGGCGAGCTGAAGTAGCCCCGCCTCGCCTCCCCGGCGTCCGCGCTGGGGAGGGCCTTCGCTGTAGAATACACGAAACCACGCCGCGACCCGCACGGCGACGGCGCGCCCCGAGCGCGAGGCTCAGCCGGCGCGGCGACGGCGCGCGACGAGCGCCCCGAGCGCGAGGCCGAGCAGCGACAGGCCCGC
>CAZHGG010000873.1:0-3173 GCA_964531755.1 uncultured Polyangiaceae bacterium | reverse complement strand
TGCTCGCGGGGCCCGGCGTCGCGTCGCTCGGCGCGGGCGGCCTGCTCCTCGCCGCGAGCGACTCGGACTTCGTCCGCGGCGTGGCCGTCCCCACGCTCGCGCTCGGCGCGGTCGAGGCCACGGTGGGCCTCGTGCTCGGGCTCCGCACGGACGCCCAGGTGGCGCGCCTCGACGGAGAGCTGCGCGCGAGCCCCGCCGCGTTCTACGCGGGCGAGTCCCGGCGGATCGCGGGGGTCCGCCGAGATCTCACGACGCTGCTCTTCACCGAGCTCGCGCTGACGGGGGTGGGCGCCGGCGCCATGGCCGTGGGGGGCTTCACGAGGTCTCCGGTCGTGCAGGGCGTGGGGCTCGGGGTCGCCCTGCAGGCGTCGGTGCTGTTCGTGTTCGACACGTTCGCGCTCGCGCGGGCGGAGCGGTACGCGGGCGCGCTCGAGCGGCTCGCGCACCTCCGGGCCGGCGCGGGCGACGGCGCCTGGTCGGTGGGCTACGGCGCGACGTTCTGAGCGCGCCGCGGCCGAGACCGCGGTACGCTGAGAGGCTCGGCCCGCGGGTCGACGGGAGGTCCTCGTGCTGGTGCTCGCTCGCTCGCGCTCGGCGCTGCGTCTCGGTCTCGGTCTCGCGCTCGCCGCGTGCGCCACCGACACGGTGGACCCGTCGGCGCCTCTGCCCAAGTACGCGCCCGTCGTGGCGAGCGAGGGCGCCGACGGCGGCGCCGGGCCGCTCGCCACGGCGCCTCCCGACAAGGAGGTGCCGCCCCCCACCAACGCCCCGCCGGAGGACCTCGACTGCGATCTGCGCGGCCGCTGGCTCGTCGCGCAGCGCGTGCTCGCGACGGCGATCGGGCAGGACCAGGCGGCGCACAACTGGTTCTACCTCGAGGTGCGCCACGAGGGGCGCGACCTCACGGTCACGAAGGGGCTCCACTGCGGCTTCGAGGTCGTGAAGAAGACGGCGCTCGGCGCGTCCGTCGACAGCTCGTCCACGTGGCCGGCGCTGCTCACGCGGAACAACAGCGACAACCGCCGGGGCACGTACGTGAAAGAAGGTGCAGGATGCAAGCTCACGCTCGCGCGCGAGTACGTCGTGCGCGGCGCGACCCTGCCGCACTACCTCGCCCCTGCGACGCCGCTCCCGAAGCGCGATCAGCCCGCGACGGCGGGCGCCCCTGGGTGGGAAGACTGGGACGCCGACGGGAACCCGGGGATCAGCTTCAAGGTGTCGTCGACGCTCGCGGCCGGCACGCTCTACGTGGTGCAGCGCGACTGGACCGAGTACGCCGGCACGACCGCCGTGAAGGCCGAGAAGTTCAAGGTGCCCATCCGCTATGGGGCCGAGCAGATCGCGCTCGGGCGCTCCTCGGGCGCGCCGCAGGCGATCGAGACGAGCTCGTCGCCATCGAGCGATCCCGCGCAGCACTACGCGTGGCTCCACAAGCTCGGCGACGGTCAGGCCGTGGGCTCTGACGCGGCCATCTGCGAGGCGGTCCGCGCGCTCCGCAACACCTTGGTCCCAGAGGCCAACCAGTGACGCGACGTCGCGCGGCGACGCGGGCCGTGAGCGTCGCGTTCGCGGCGTGCGTGGCGCTCGCGAGCGCGCCGGCCTCGGCCTCGCCGCTCTTCGAGCTCGCCGGCTCGCAGCGCGGCGGCTTCAGCGGGCGCGCGACGGAGGCGGGCGCCGCGTCGACGTACTTCAACCCCGCGTTCCTCCCCGACGCCGACGAGGGCCTGGAGCTCGGCGTGTTCGCGCTCTCCGACCAGATCGGCGTCCATCTCCAGGGGCGCGGCGATCCGTCGGTGAACCTGGCCGAAGGCACGGAGAACGCGCAGCGCCCCGGCGGTGGTCGCTACCCCACCTACGGAGTGCCGACCGACTGGCTCGAGAACGGCAAGCCCGCCGAGGCGCCGGACGAGCCCCTGAAGCCTCGCCCGCGGCAGGGGGCCGGCTCGGGGCAGAACGTGCGCCTCTACCAGATGCTCGGGCTCGTCACGAAGTTCTTCAAGGGCCGCGTGGGGCTGGGCCTCTACGCGATGATCCCCTACTCCGAGTTCACGGGCGCGGCCGCGTTCTTCAGCGACGAGCGCGAGCAGTACTTCTCGAACAGCCTCCACCCGGAGCTCTACGCCGACCGGCTCACCGCCACGTCGCTCGCCTTCGGGACGGGCGTCAAGGTGCGCGACGACCTCAGCGTGGGCGTCTCGTTCACGCTCAGCCTGAAGACCACGGCGAGCACCCCCACGTACCTCGTGGACGTGGGTCGCACGAAGGACATCCTCGTCGACACGAAGGTGTCGGTGCAGGCCTCGGTCGCGCCCCATTTCGGTGCAGTCTACAAGCCGAAGCCGTGGCTCACCCTCTCGGGCACGCTCCACACGCCGCAAAAATTCGAGATCGGCACGAATTTCTCGTTCCTGCTCGCGAGCGGGCTGGAGCAGGGCGCCGAGCTCAAGTTCACCCACGCCTACCTGCCGTGGACCGGAGCGCTCGGGGCCGACCTGGAGGTGTGGCGGCGCGACAAGGACGCGGTGAGGATCGTGACCACCCTGGCGCTCGCGGGGTGGTCGGCGTACGTCGATCGGCACGGCGAGAAGCCGAGCGGCGCCTTCGCGTGGTACGATACGCTCTCCGGTACGGTGGGCGGGCGCTACCAGCACAAGGGGTCGCGGGTGCTCCTGGACGCGACGTTCCAGCCGAGCCCCGTGCCGACGCAGTCGGGTCGCACGAGCTACGTCGACAGCGCCCGCGCCGGCCTGGCCGCCGGCTTCGATCAGCGCTTCGAGGTGTTCGGCGCCGAGCTCCGCGCGGGCTTCCAACTCCAGGCGCACAGGCTCCTGCCGCGGTCGACCCAGAAGCTCACGCCCAACGGTGATCCTGCCCTCGTGCGCGACGAGGTGCCCGACGACGCGGTGCTCGACACCCTGCCGGACGCGGCGAAGCGGGGCCTGCAGACCAACAACCCCGGTTGGCCTGGCTTCTCGAGCGAGGGCTGGCTGCTGGGGGCCGGGCTGAACGTCGCGCTGGTGACCAAATGAGGACGAAGTACCGCCGCCGGCGAGCCGAGGTGAAGGCATGAGAGGACCCAGAGCCGTGGACGATCCAGGACGGACGACGCGCGGTCGCCGCGCGCCCCTCGCGGCGCTCGCCGGCCTGCTCGTCGCCGCGGCGGCGTGTCGGCT
>CAZHGG010000872.1:0-3175 GCA_964531755.1 uncultured Polyangiaceae bacterium | reverse complement strand
CCGCCCGCGCCGAGCGTCGCGAGCGCACCGAGCGCCACGCCAACGTCGACCGCCTCGGCCTCCGCCGCGGTGGCCAAGTCCCCCCGACGGCCGCCGCCCGCGGCCGACGCGCCGGCGCCCGCCGCCGCGGCGCCCGTGAAGCCCGCGGTGAAGCCCGCCGCGGGCAAGGGCGGGGACGATCCGTTGCACCTCTGATCACCGATACGTTACCCTCAGCCGATGAACGCTCGAGCCCCGCTCGCGAAGGTGGCCGCGGGCGCGCTGCTCGCCCTCGCGCCGCTCGTCGCGTTCGCCCCCGCCACCGCGCGCGCCGAGCGCTGCGCCGCCAGCGCCCAGGCGAAGGCCCTGAAGGAGCGGGGCGACAGCTCGATGGAGCACGGGCGCCCGGCCGAGGCGCTGCCCCTCTACGAGCGCGCGTTCGACGCGTGCCACGACCCCGCGGTCCTCTACAACCTCGCGCGCGTCCACCTCGCCCTCGCCGATTTCCCTCGCGCGCTCGAGTACTTCGAGCGCTTCGACGCCGAGGCGCCGGCCGAGCTCAAGTCGCGCGTGCCGGGCCTCGCGGGCCTCATCACGGAGCAGCGCGGCAAGGTCACCACCGTGCGCATCACGAGCAACGTGCCGGGCGCGCGCGTGCGCTTGCGCGAGAAGACCGTGGGCACGACGCCCCTCGAGGGGCCGCTCCGCGTGAACGCGGGCAAGGCGACGCTCGAGGTGTCGGCCGACGGGTACGCGACCTTCACGCGCGAGGTGTCGCTGCCCCCGGGCGGCAGCGCGTCGTTCGAGGCGAAGCTCGTCGCGCGCAGCGTGACCGGCGTGCTCGTCGTGCGCTCGCCCGTGGAGGAAGCGCTCGTGTTCGTCGACGGCAACCCGTTCGGCAAGGTGCCCATCGAGCACGACGTGGTCGTCGGCGCGCACCGCGTGCTCGTGCGCAAGGATGGCTACCGCGAGGCCGAGCGCGAGGTGACGCTCGTGAAGGGCGAGCGCAAGGAGCTCACGCTCACCCCGGAGTACATCGCGCCCATCACCCACAAGTGGTGGTTCTGGGGCGGCGTCGCGGCGGTGGTCGCGGCCGGCGTGGTCACCACCGTGGTGGTCGTCAACACCGAAAAATCACCCGATCGCGGCACGTTCGAGCCAGGCACGGTGGTCGTCGGCGCCTCGCGCCCGCTCGGCGGGGTCCGGTTCTAGATGAAGCGCCGGCGCTCGCTCCGTCGCGCGGCCCTCGCGCTCGCCGGGGGGGCCGCAGGGGCGGCGCCGCTGCTGCTCGCTTCCTGCCAAGACCCCACGCAGATCTCCGTCCTCGTGCGCACGAACGTGCCCTACCGGCCCAACGTGACGATGGCGCTGTGGTCCAGCGCGGGCGGCCAGATCGCCCCGGGCACGCCGCCGCAGGCGGTGTACCGCGAGCCGTGGCTCTCGGACGGGCAGCTCGGCGATCTGGTCGTCACGCCGAGCGGCGCGAAGGACGGCGCGGTCACGCTCCAGGCGGTGCTCGGCATCGACCGCGATCCGGCGACCTGCACCGACAAAGACGCGAAGGGCTGCGTCGTCAGCCGGCGCAAGCTCGCGTTCGTGCCGCACACGCGCCTGCGCGTCCCGCTCGTACTGCACCTCGCGTGCGACGGCGTGGTGTGCTCGCAGGACACCACGTGCGACTACCTCGGCAAGTG
Source organism: uncultured Polyangiaceae bacterium (assembly GCA_964531755.1). Classification (GTDB taxonomy): domain Bacteria; phylum Myxococcota_A; class Polyangia; order Polyangiales; family Polyangiaceae; genus JAAFHV01. Next base: position 1,502 of record CAZHGG010000872.1, on the reverse strand, counting down.
CGTGCCCGCCACGGTCGACCCCAACGCGTGCGCGTCGCCTACCGGCTGCGCGCTGCCCGGCGACGAGATCGTGAAGCCCTCGTCGAGCGCCTCGTCGAGCGCCTCGTCGAGCGCCGACGCGCCGCCTCCCCCGCCCGACGCGGCCGCGCCGAAGCTCGTGCGGGTCTCCGCCGGCTACGAGCACTCCTGCGCGGTGCGCGACGGCGCGCTCAAGTGTTGGGGCGGAAACACGAATGGTATCCTGGGTTTGGGGGACACCACCGACCGCGGCTCCGGGCCCGGGCAGCTCGGCGCGGCGCTGCCCGCGGTCGACCTGGGCCCAGGCCGCACGGTCTCGTTCGTGTCCGCGAGCAACAACCACACGTGCGCGCTGCTCGACGACGCGAGCGTGAAGTGCTGGGGCGCCAACACGAGCGGCCTGCTCGGCCTGGGTGACGCCCGCCCGCGCGGCGGGCTCCCGGGTGAGATGGGCGGAGCGCTCCCGGCGGTCAACGCGGCGCCGGGGCGCACGGTCACGGCGCTCGCCGCCGGCAACGATCACACGTGCGTGCTCTTCCAAGACGGCGCGGTCAAGTGCTGGGGCGCCAACACCGACGGGCAGCTCGGGCTCGGCGATCTCGTGCCCCGCGGGGCCTCGCCCGCCGAGATGGGCGCGGCGCTCCCGGTGGTCGACCTCGGCCCCGGTCGCACGGCGATCTCGCTCGCCGCCGGCAACAACCACACGTGCGTGGTGCTCGACGACGCCCGGGTGAAGTGCTGGGGCGGCAACGAGGACGGGCAGCTCGGGCTCGGCGACACGAACCGTCGCGGCGTCGCCGCGGGGCAGATGGGCGCGAACCTCCTCGCGGTGGATCTCGGCGCGCGCCCGGCGGCGCGGGTCGCGGTGGGCAACAAGTTCACGTGCGCCATCCTGGTCGACGGCGGCCTCGTCTGCTGGGGCCGCAACACGTACGGTCAGCTCGGCACGGGCGATCGGATCTCCCGCGGCCGCGGCCCGGGCGAAATGGGCACGGCGCTGCCCACGCTGAGCCTCGGCGCGGGGCGCACGGTCAAGCAGGTGGGGCTCGGCGACAACCACGTGTGCGCGCGCCTCGACAACGGCGCGGTCAAGTGTTGGGGCCGCAACAGCTCGAAGGGCGAGCTCGGGCTCGGCGACACGTCGGACCGCGGCGGACAGCCCGGCGATCTGGGCGACAGGCTCCCCGCCGTGAACCTCGGCGCCTCGCGCACCGTGGTCGACGTCGCGGTGGGCCTGCGGCACACGTGCGTGGCGCTCGACAACGGCGCGGTCAAGTGTTGGGGCGAGAACGGCCTCGGGCAGCTCGGGCAGGGCAACGCGACCGATCTCGGCGCCTCGCCTAGCCACATGGGCGACGCGCTGCGCCCCGTGCCCCTCGACTGAGGCGCGCGGCGCGGCGGTCTACTGGTCGCTGGCGTCCCCCGCGTCGGGCGGGAGCGGCGCGAGGCAGGGCTGCGGGGTCGCGTCGCCGCCGCCGTCGGGC
>CAZHGG010000871.1:0-3176 GCA_964531755.1 uncultured Polyangiaceae bacterium | reverse complement strand
TCATCGTGAAGTTCGAGGGCTGCTACCACGGCCACGCCGACTTTCTGCTGGTGAAGGCGGGCTCCGGCGCCGCGACGCTGGGCGTGCCCGACTCGGCGGGAGTGCCCAGCGCGACCGCGGGCAACACGGCGACGCTCCCGTTCAACGACGAAGCGGCGCTCCGGGCGCTGTTCGCCGCGCGCGGCAAGGAGATCGCGGCCGTCATCGTGGAGCCCGTCGTCGGCAACATGGGCTGCGTCCCGCCGGACAAGGGCTTCCTCGAGGCGATCGTCAGCCTCTGCAAGGAGCACGGCGCGGTCTCGATCTTCGACGAGGTCATGACCGGCTCGCGCCTCTCCGCGGGCGGGTACCAGGGCCGGGTCGGCCTCTCGCCCGACATGACGTGCCTCGGCAAGGTGGTCGGCGGCGGCATGCCGCTCGCGGCCTACGGAGGCAGGCGCGCCATCATGGAGAAGGTCGCGCCGCTCGGCCCCGTCTACCAGGCGGGCACGCTCAGCGGGAACCCCGTCGCCGTGAGCGCCGGCCTCGCGACCCTCGCCCTCCTCGACGCCGCGCTCTACGCGCGGCTCGAGCGGCTCGGCGCGCGCCTCGAGGCGGGCCTCGGCGCGGCGATCGACGGCGCGGGCGCCGACGCGTGCGTCCAGCGCGTGGGCTCGATGCTCACGGTCTTCTTCCGCAAGGCGCCCGTCACGTGCTGGGAAGACGCGAGGTCCTCCGACACGGCGCGCTTCGGGCGGTTCCACGGCGAGCTGCTGAAGCGCGGCGTGTACTGGCCCCCGGCGCAGTACGAGGCCGCGTTCGTGAGCGGCGCGCACACGGAGGACGACATCGACGCGACCGTGGTGGCCGCCCGGCAGGCGCTCGAGGCGTCGGCGTAGTCGCGGGGCGTCGCCGAGGGCGCTTCCTCCGTGCGCGCGTCGGCCCACGGGGTTGACGCTCCGCCGAGGGCGCGGCTCCATGCGGACATGCACCCACCGAACACGCCCGCCCTGATCTTCGGCCTCGTCGGGGCGCTGCTCTGCGTCGGCTCCCTGTTCGCTTTCGTCCGCAAGCGCGCGCGCCTCGCGACCTGCGTCCGGGTCGTCGGCACGGTGAGCGGCTACCGCGTGCGGCGGACACGCCGCGGCGGACGCACACGCACCATGCACCACCCGCTCGTGCACTACGTCGTGGGCGCGACGCCCTTCACCCACGAGAGCGCGGTGAGCACGAGCCAGCCTCAACGCGCGGTGGGCTCCGCCGTGGAGCTGCTCGTCGACCCGAACGCTCCCGAGGTCGCGTGCATCGACGAGGTCGCCGAAAAGTACTTCATCCAGCTGCTCTGCGGCGCGATCGGGGCGGTGTTCTGCGGGGTCGGGGTGTGGTTGCTGGGCAGGTCGTGAGGGGGGGCGGGCACGGGGCGGGCACGGGGCGGGCACGGGGCGGCGGAGGCCCGAGAGAGCGAGCGCGTTTCGCGTGACGCGCTCGCGCGAACCCTGGCACCATGGGCGGATGGCGCTCTCTCTCTGCCCCGCGTGCACGCGGCACGTCCGCTCCGAGCACGCCACGTGTCCCTTCTGCGGCGCCGAGCAGCCGCCCGCCGCGTCGGTCGCCGAGACAGAGCCGGGCCGCCGGCTCTCTCGCGCGGCGCTCGTGTTCGGCGTGGTCGCGGTGTCGGTGTCCGCGCAGGCGTGCGGCAAGGAGACCATCGCGCAGCCGTATGGCGCGCCCCCCACGCCGGTCGACGCGGGGCCGCCCATCGAGACCATCGCGCAGCCGTACGGCGCGCCGCCCACGCCCCTCCCCGAGCCCGGCCCCGACGCGCGGGCCCTCGCGCCTATCTACGGGCAGCCCCTCCCCGAGCCCGGCCCCGACGCGCGGGCCCTCGCGCCTATCTACGGGCAGCCTCCGCACGCGCGGGACGGCGGCGCGAAGCGCTAGCGGTCGGGGCGAGCCCGAGCGCCGCGAGGGTCGCGCCGAAGACAGGTGCACGCCCCCGGCCGGGACCGAAAGCAGACCCGGGTGGAGACCCTGGCGCGCAGGGGTAAGCGCGGTGCCCCATCGGGCACGCCGGAGGACGTGGGGGCCGCTGGCCGGGAGCTTCGCAGCCCCTTGGCTAGAGCGCCCCTCAGCGCGCGACGCGCTTGATCGCCGAGGTCCCCGCGGTGGCGCCGTCGGTGCGGAAGTAGGCGAACTTCGGATCGAGCTGGAGCATGCCCGGCTTCGTGAGGCCCGTCGCCACAGTGCGAATCCCGCCCACGCACGCCACGTCGGCGCAGCTCTTCAGCGCGTCGCCCTCGGTCCAGTAGATGCCCTTGGCGTCCGCCGCGAGGTTCGGGATGGGGTTCGCGGTCTTGGTGAGCACCGTGGGCACGGGGCACGCGACGCCCGCCTGGCAGGCGAGCACCGCCTCGCCGCCGCTCGTGACGCCGGGGCCCACGAAGTAGACGAGGTTGCCGGCTACCGCGATGCCGCCGAGCACGCGCGTCGTGGTGAGCACAGTGCGCGTGCAGTCGGCGACGAGCGGGCAGGTGGCGAGCTGAGAGCCGCCGCCGGTCGTGTCGTTGAAGTAGACGCGCTGCGCGTCGACGGCGAACTGCGCGACCGGGCGCGCGACGATGCGCGTCCCGGCGCTGCACACGCCGCTCGAGCAGTCGACGCGGTTGACCCCCGAGCCGCCGAGGTTCGCGTACATCGACTTGGCGAACGTGGTGAACGACTGAATGCCGTTCAGTCCGTCTGCGGCGATGGACGCCGGCGGGTTGGGGCAGCCCGTGACGGGGCAGCGGTAGATGGCTGGGCGCCGCGTGGTCTGGTTCGGTGCGCTCTCGAAATAGAGGAAGCCCGAGTCGACGTGGATGTCGAGCGCGTCGTATGCGACCATCGCGGCGAGCTGCTTCGGCACCCCGGTGCACGCGCCCAGCGGGCACGACGCGACCTTGTCTTCGCTGGTGAAGTAGAGCGACGTGTCGTCCACGGCGAAGCCGTTGAGGCCCGCGATCCCGTCGCGGATCGTGGCGACCGAGCACGCCCCCGCCGCGCACGTTCCGCCGCCGCACGAGCGCCCGCACGCGCCGCAGTGATCGGGAGATACGGTCGTGTCCACGCACGCGCCGCCGCAGCGCACCTCGGCGCCCGGGCAGGGCGCCGTCGCGCCGTCCGCGGCGTCCGCCTTCGCGGCGTCGGAGGGTGGCGTC
>CAZHGG010000870.1:0-3183 GCA_964531755.1 uncultured Polyangiaceae bacterium | reverse complement strand
CGGCCGACGCGGCCGACGCCGCGCCGCCTCCCGCCGACGCGGCCCCTGACGCGCCCCCCACCGACGGCGCGCCCGAGGGCGGCGACGCGAGCGCGTGCGTCCCTTCGCCCACCGTGGGCACGCCGTGCGTGAGCGGCCAGAAGAGCTGCGAGAAGATCGACGGCTGTTGCCTGCCGCAGGTGGTCTGCGACGCGACGAAGGGCACGTGGGAGCTGCTCTACCTCCGCTGCGCCTGCCAGGGCGTGCCCTGCGGCACGAGCACCTGCCCCGGCACGCAGTACTGCCAGGCGCAGGCCTCGGGCGTCGACGGCGGCGGCACCACCTACACGTGCACCGACTACCCGCCGGCCTGCGCGCGCCAGTGGACCTGCGCGTGCCTCCAGGCGAACCTGCCCGCGCGCTGCGCCGCGCCCCCGGCCTCGTGCGTCGAGGCGAGCGGTCGCCCGACGTTGACCTGCGCCGGTCAGTAGGCGCGCGACCCGGGGGGCCGCGCGTCGACCGCGCGGCTCACCCGAGCGCCTCTTCGAGCCGCGCGCACAGCGTCTCCAGGGCCTTCTGCCGCGCGTAGTGCTTGTCGTTGGCCTCGACGAGCGTCCACGGCGCGTAGGAGGTGCTCGTGCGATCGATCATGTCGCACGCCGCGATCTCGTAGGCCTCCCACTTGTCGCGGTTTCGCCAGTCCTCGTCGGTGATCTTGAAGCGCTTGAAGCGGGTGGTCTCGCGCTCCTTGAAGCGGCGGAGCTGCTCGTCTTTGGTGACCGCGAGCCAGAACTTCACGACCACCACGCCGTGGGTGGAGAGCTGCAGCTCGAAGTCGTTGATCTCGCTGTACGCGCGCGTCCACGCGTCTTGTGTGCAGAAGCCCTCGACGCGCTCGACGAGCACCCGCCCGTACCACGAGCGATCGTAGATGGTGAACCGGCCGCGCCCCGGCAGGTGCCGCCAGAAGCGCCAGAGGTACGGCTGCGCGCGCTCCTCTTGCGTGGGCGCCGCGACCTGGATCACCGAGTATTGCCGGGCGTCGAGCGCCGAGGTGATGCGGCGGATCGTGCCTCCCTTGCCCGCGGCGTCGTTGCCCTCGAACACGAGCACGACCGAGCGGTCGCCGACGCGCCGGCTCAGCGCGTTCAGGCGCCCGAGCAGCTTGGGCAGGCCCTTCTCGAACCGCGCCTTGGCGAGGCGCGTGCCCTGGTAGTCGAGGGTCTGGAGGATCCGCACGCCGTCGACCGAGGGCAGGAGCGGCGGCACGTTCGCCGCGTGCGGCTGGGCCTTGCCCCGCGGCGCGCCGGCGCCGAGCCGCTCCTTCAGGCTCTTCAAGATCTGCGTCGCCACCGTGAGCGTGCGGTAGTTCGAGTCGGCCCCTTCGAGCACGATCCACGGGGCGTCGCCGGTGCTGGTCTGCCGGAGGACGCGCTCGGACACCTTCGCGAAGCGGTCGTAGCGCGCGAAGTTCTTCCAGTCGGTCTTGGTCACCCGCCAGCGCGTGGCCTTGCTCTTCGCGAGCGCCTTGAGCCGCTTCTTCTGCGCGTCCTTCGAGAGGTGAAACCAGAACTTCAGCACGAGCGCGCCCTCGTCGCAGAGCATGCGCTCGAACCGATTGATCCGGCCGATCTCGACGTCGAGCGCCTCGCTGGTGAGGCGGCCGGTGGTGCGCCCCACGATGGGCTGCGTGTACCAGTTGCCGAAGAGCACGCCGATCTTCCCCTTCGGCGGCAGCGCGCGCCAGTAGCGCCACATGAGCGGGCGCGCGCTCTCCTCCTCGGTGGGCGGGCCGAAGGCGTGGTTCTGGATGTGCCGCGTGTCCATCCACTCGTTGAGGAGGTTCACGGTCTCGCCCTTGCCCGCGCCGTCGACCCCGTTGATGAGGATGATCACCGGGAACGCGTGCTTCTCGATGAGGTCGTATTGGGCGTCGAGCAGGTCGGCCCGGAGGGTCGCCGCGCGCTTCTTGAAGGTGGCGTCGTCGATGGCGTGACCGAGCTCGGCGGATTCGAACATGTGCCGAGGATATCGACTTTCGTGGGGCGCGAGCGGGGTTCGTGCGCGCAGAACCTGCGCGCCCGAGCGGCTCACCGCGTGAGCAGCCACCCGATCGCGCCGAGCAAGCCGAGCGCCACGACCCCGAGCCCGAGCGCGAGCGGCAGCGAGCCCCGCGCGGGCGACGCGCCCTCCGCGCCCGAGGCGCGCGAGGGGATGGGAGGCGCGGCGTCCGACGGCGGCGGCGTCCGGACCGCGAGGCGCGGGGCGCGCACGGTGGAGGGGGCGACCACCATGTCCGACGGATCGTCGTCGTCCGCGCCGAGCCGCTCGAGGACCTCCGCGAGCTCGCGGAGGTCGGGGGCGCGGTCCGCTGGCGCGCGCGCGAGGCCCCGATCGAGCGCCTCGCGGAGCGCCGGGGGAGTCTGCTTGAGCCGCGCGGTGGAGGGGAGAGCCTGCGTGCAGAGCATCAAGATCAGCGTGCCGAGCGTGGGCGCGTTGGCGTACGGGTGCTTGCCCGAGAGCGCCGCGAGCAGCGCCACCGAGAAGCTCCAGACGTCGCTGGCGGGCGTGAGCTCGGAGCTCCGCCGCGCCTGCTCGGGCGACATACCGCGGGCCGCCGGCTCGGGCGGGGCGTCCGCCAGCTGCGCGCCCTCGGCCTCGTCGCCGGCGATGACCGCCGTAGCCGCTTAGCAGCGCCCGCCGCGGCGCGCCGCCGCCCCCCCGCGCGCGCCGAGGTAGACCGCCTCCGGGCTCACGTGGCCATGCACGAGCCCCCGCGCGTGAAGCGGCGCGAGGGCGGCCGCGACCGCGGAGAAGATCTTGCACGCCGCCTCGAGCCCGAGCGCGCCGCGCGCGAGGCGCTCGGCGAGGGTCCCGTCCGGGCTCGCCTCCGTGGCGACGAAGACCTGGTCCCCGTCGAGCCCGAAGTCGAGCACGCCGAGCGACCGCGAGCTCTGCGCGTCTCGGAGGGCGCGGGCCCGCGCCATGATCGCCTCCGCCCGTGGACCCGTCGCCTCGTCGTAGAGGGCGACCTCGCACGGGGTCGGCCCGCGGCGCGCGGCGTAGAGCGTGCCGCGCGGCAGCGCGCGCAGCTCCGCGCCGAGGTGGTCGCGCTCGACGACGGTGCGGCCCGTGTGCCCGACGGACAGCGGCCCGTGCTCGCTCACCGGGGCCGCGTCGTCCCGCGCGATCGAGGCGCGCGCG
>CAZHGG010000869.1:0-3185 GCA_964531755.1 uncultured Polyangiaceae bacterium | reverse complement strand
CGCTCGAGCACGCCGCCACGCCGCGGCCGAGGAGCGCGCTCCCCGCGAGGGCGCCCGCGCCCCCCAAGAGCTCGCGTCGGCGGAGCCGTCGCTGCGCGGCCTCGGCCTCCCGCTCGAGGCCCTCGGCGGTCGAGGCGCGCCGGCGCTCGCAGGAGCGCGCGACGCGGAGGTGGCGGAGGAGATTGGCGAGGAGCTGCGTGCGCGCCATGGGGTCTTCCTTGCTTCGGTTCGTCGTGAGTCGAGGACGTCGAAGTTGGTTATGGACCCGCGCCTGGGCGGCGCAAGCTCGGTCGCTCGTGTGGAGTCGAAATTTCGTCGTGGGCTGAAAAGGAATCGGCACTTGATCTTCGTCAAGTACCGATTGCCCTCATCGTGCCAGGGCTCCGCGGAGGCGCCCATCGGTCTCTCGTGGCGCGTCGCGCTAGGCGGGACGCTCGAAAGAGAGAGGCCCCGCGCCCGATCGAGCGCGAGGCCTCCGCTCCTCGATGCGCCTCCCTCAGATGTGCTTCTGGAAGAGCCCCATGCGCGTCGCGATCTCCTCGCCCGCGGCGCCTCGGATGACCCCGAAGCCCTGCATGATGATGGCCCCTCGCGTGGCGAACTCCACCCACGCGTCGCTCCCGACGATGGCGTCGAGCTTCGCGGGCTCGCCCTTGATGAGGAAGAAGCCGTTCATGTCTCCCCCGTGCGGGTCCAGGAAGACCGGCTCGAAGCCCGTGATCTTCCCCTCCGTCTGGAGGGACGTGACGTACCCGACGAACTCGGTGAAGAGCTCGACGGACTGCTTCTCTCGACCCGAGACCGCGCGATTCCAGCCCAGAATGATGGTGTTGCTCATGTGTGTAGACCCCCTTTGCGCACGCGAGGCTACCGCCACGGCGGGGCGGTGACAATCGCCACTCCGCGCGCCCGCGCGGCCTGCCTGGGGCGCGCCCCGTTGACGCGCCCCTCCGTGGCGGCGAGCATCGCGCGATGCGCATCCCCCACCACCGCGAGGCCCTCGCCGCGCTCCGTCGCCCGACCGAGGCCGACCCCCTCCGCGTGCTCGTGAGCGGCTGCATCGCGGGGCTCGGCTGCGGCATCGACGGCACCGACTACGGAATGGGCAAGACCTGCGCGCACTTGCTCTCGCTCCCCACCGTGAAGGCGTTCCCCTTCTGCCCGGAGGACCACGGCATGGGCACCCCGCGCACGATGCCGGATCTTCACGGCGGGGACGGCTTCGCGGTGCTGGAGGGCCGGGCGCGCGTGAAGGACGAGCACGGGACCGACCTCACCGAGCCCATGCTCGTCGGGGCGCGTGCCATGGTCGCGCACGCGCGGCTTCATCGCGTCGAGCTCGCGCTCCTCACCGACATGAGCGCGGCGTGCGGCAGCCAGGTCATCTCCGACGGGTGCCGGCTCGTCGCGGAGCGGCGCTTCCAGAAGGGCGTGGGCGTGGCGACCGCGATGCTGCTGGGCGCGGGCGTGCCCGTCGTGAGCCAGCGCGATTTCGCGTCGCTGGGCGAGCTCCGCGCGCTCCTCGAGCCGGGCTTCACGCCGGAGCCCGGCCTCCTCGACCACCACCAGCACCCGTGGGTCGTGAGCCACTTCGGCCCGAAGGGTTGAGACCCGCGGGCAGCCTCACGCGCCGTCTCGTGCCGACGAGCTTCACAGGGCAGACGCCCTCGATCGAGGGCTCGCCGCCGCGCCGCTCTGTCTGGCGCTGGTGCCTCAGGGCGTCGCGGACGTGACCACGCACGCGCCGGCCGAGCACACCGCCGCCTTGGCCATGCACGGATCGGCGAAGCAGCGGACCCCCGGGCCGGAGCAGACGGGGAGCGACTCGCCGGTCGACAGCGCGCGGCAGTCGCAGCCCGTGCAGTAGTCGGCCTCGACGCGGCAGTCCGCGTCGGTGGTGCACTCCGGATCGGCGACGCACGCGGCCCGCCCCTTCTTCACCTCGCAGTGGGTGCCGGCCGCGCAGCGCACGAGCGAGCACGGGTTGGTCTTGCGGAGCGCCTCTTCGCTCTCGCCTGTGCCGTCGTCCACCGTGTTTACGGCGCACCCCGCGAGGGCGAGCCCGGTCACGATCCCCAACACCCCCACGATCGACGCGCGCATGGCCATGGACGACTCCTTTGCGCGGCGTACTACCGCGGGCGCGGCCGGAGTCAACCCCGAGCGGGCCTGACGGCAGCGTAAGGCGCCCCGCCGGACACGGCGTGAGCCCACCGCGAAGCGCCCGCGCCGCCTCGCCTCGCCGCGCTAGCGCTTCGGGCCGCTGTCCGTGCCGAGCGGGCCGTCGTCGATGTGCACGTTGAAGACCGACAGCGGCGCGTCGTTGCGCTCGGTCACGTGCGCCTTCGTGAGCTCCTCGAGGGCGCGCGTCGTGGCCGCGTCGAGCTTGCGCCGCGCGAGGGTGTCGCGGATTTGCGGGGTGGCCTCCTCGAGCGTGCGCTTCGTGGCCGCGACCGTGCCTCGGCGCCACACCACCGCGAAGCTCGGGCCCTCGGGCACGGGCTTCGGCACGAGCTCGCCGTCCTTCACGGTGCGCGCGGCCGTGACGAGCGCCGGCTCGGCCTTGAGCCCCGCCTCGTTGGAGGAGCCGTCGGGCCCGAGGAAGCCGAGGTTGCCCGCGCGCAGGTTCGTGGCTTTGTCGAGGCTCTTGTCGCGCGCCAGCTCGGTGAAGGCCTTGAGCGTGAGGTCCTTCTTGAGCGTGACGAGCAGCGCCTCCGCCTCGGCCTGGGTGCCGACGAGGATGCGGAACACGTGCACGCGCTCGGGCGAGTCGTAAAACGAGCGGTTCGCCTCGTAATACGCGGACACCTCCTCGGCGGCGATCTGCGAGGCCGACGGCACCGTCGCCCGGATGGCGCGCAAGGTCGCGCCGCTGCGCACGCGCGCGACCTGGTGCGACCACGGGAGCTTCTTCGCGATGCCCTCGGCCTCCGCGCCCTCGGCGAGGAGCAGCTCCGGCACGACGACGCGCTCGAGGAACCCTTGGCGGATCTCGGCGGGGGTCTTGCCGAACTCGGTGAGCTGGAAGCGAGGCACGAGCGCGAGCCGCGACTCGAGCTCGCCGACCGTCACCGCGTGGCTGCCCACCCGCACGACGACGGCCGCCGTGCGCGCGCGCTCCGCCTCCTCGCCGCCGGTGGCCCGGGCGCTCGTGGCCGCGAGGCAGAGGCCGAGCGCGAGCGCGG
>CAZHGG010000868.1:0-3192 GCA_964531755.1 uncultured Polyangiaceae bacterium | reverse complement strand
GGTGACCGGCGTCGCGCGGGCGGTCGAGGAGGCGGGCGACGCGCTGGTGGAGCTGCGCGCGCCGCGGGTGGGCATGGCGCGGGCGCAGAGCTACGAGGGCGAGGGCTGGGCGACCGTGCGCGCGGCGACGACCGAGGGGGCCAAGCGTGCGCTGCGGGCCCTCATCGAGAACGTGCAGGTCCGCTATGGCTGAGCTCGCCAGGGGCGCGCGATTGTCGTCGCCGGCGCGGCGGGGCGCCGTAAGCTGCGCGCCCATGACGAAGCCGATCACGCTCACCTATTTCGACGCCCCCGTCAGCCGCGGCGAGGAGTGCCGCTTGGCGCTGCACCTCGCAGGCCTCGACTTCGAGGACGACCGCGTCAAGTTCGCCGACTGGCCCGGGCGCAAGCCCACCACGCCGTTTGGCGGGCTCCCCGTGCTCACGCTCCCGGGCGAGGCGCCCCTCGCGCACTCGAACGCGATCCTCACGCTCATCGGCCGGCGCCACGGGCTCCACCCGAAGGACGACCTCGAGGCCGCGCGCCACGAGGCGCTCATGCAGCACTGCGAAGATCTCCGCGCCCACGTGAGCCCCACCCTCCGCATGAAGGACGAGGACGAGAAGCGCCGCGCGCGCGAGCAGCTCGCCGCGGTCTACCTGCCGGCGTGGGCCGGCTACACGGAGGCTCACCTGGGGGACGGCCCGTTCGTCGGCGGGGCTGCGCTCAACGTGGTGGACCTGAAGCTCCACATGGTCGTGCGCTGGTTCAAGGGCGGCGCGGTGGACTACGTGCCCGCGACGGTGTTCGACGCCTTCCCGAAGCTCACGCGTGTGCACGACGCGGTGCGCGACCACGCGGGCGTGAAATCCTGGTACGCGCGCTGATCGCGGCGGATCGCGCGACGCTCCACTACTGGGCGAGCTTGCGCAGCTCGCCGAAAGCGACCTTGCCGTTCGAGGTGCGCGGCAGCGCCTCGACGGGGATGAACTTCTGCGGCCGCTTCGCCGGCGGCAGCTTCTCCTTCGACAGGGCGCGCAGCGCGGGGATGACCGAGGCGTCGGCCTCGACGAAGGCCCAGAGGGCGTTGCCGAGGTCCTCGTGCGGCACGGCGATCACCGCCGCGTCGCGGACGCCCTCGGCCGTTCGCATGTATCCTGCAACTTCCTCGACGCTCACGCGCTCGCCGCCGCACTTGACGACGCCGTCCTTGCGACCCTCGACGAACACGTAGCCGTCGGCGTCGACGTGGCCGGCGTCGCCGCTGCGGAGCACGCCGCCCGACAGCACCTTCGCGGTGGCCTCCGGGTCGTCCATGTAGCCGACCATGACCGACGGCCCGCGCAAGGCGATCTCGCCATGCGCCCCGGGCGGGAGCCGGGCGCCCGCCTCGTCGACCGCGAACACCTCCACGCCGTCGATCCCCTTGCCCACCGAGCCGAGCGCGTACGCGGGCTCGAGGTGCGAGAGCGCCGTGACCCGAGGCGAGGCCTCGGTGAGGCCGTACTGGTTGAAGCGCGTGGCCTCCGGGAAGGCCTGCGCGATGAGCTCGCGGGTGTGCTCGTCTTGAAAGCCGCCAGCGGAGGCCACGTAGCCGAGGCGCGGAGTCTTCTCGGGGCCCGCCGAGATGCACGCGCGCGCGATGAGGCGGAGAGATGGCGGCACGCTCGAGAGGCCGGTCACCCCGTGCGTCACCATCGCCTCGACGAGCTTCGCCGGGTACATCACGTCGGAGAGCAGCACGGCGGTGCCGCCCGCCGCGAGGGTGGTGAGCGCCTGGCCGACGAGCCCGTAGCTGTACGAGAGCGGCAGCACGATCCCCGTCGTGGGGTGCTTCGCGATCGGCAGGTACGCGTTGATGGCGCGCACGTTGTGGGCGACGCCCGCGGAGGGGAGCAGCACGCCCTTCGGCAGCGCCGAGGTGCCCGAGGTGAAGAGGATCAGCCCGAGGGAGGGATCGAAGTCGCGCGCAGAGACGCCGGTGTCGAGCGTCTTCGGCAGCCCGTCCTCCGTGATGCCCATCGCCAGCGCCACCACGCCCACGCGCCGCGCGCCCGCGAGGGGCAGGCTCTCGCCCGCGCGCGCGTCGAGGAGCAGCACGATGGCGTCGGCCTGCCAGGCAGCCAGCGCGAGCGTGAGGTAGTCCGCCGGGTCCTTGGCCGCCACCGCGACGACCTTGCCCGGCCCCGCGCCCGACGCGGTGAGCGCCTCCGCCAGGCGGGAGGTGCGCGCGAAGAGGTCGGCGTACGAGAGGCTCGCGCCGCTCGAGCGCACGATGGCGGGGGCGTCGTCCCGGCGGGACACGAGGGAGAACAACATCGGGGCAGTGTACCCGCCTCGGCCGCGCTTGCGGCGCGCGCCTCGCGGTGCGCGGGTGCAGCATGACGCACTGTCCCACAAGGGATCACACATTGACGCACCGCATCCAGGGTCTTACGTTCTCAACCATGGCAACCACACACTCACCGAGGCCCGAGTTTCACGGGAATCCGGCGCGGATCGCGCTCGCTCGGGAGCTCCTGCTCGCCGCGGTCTGGGCGCTCGCGCTGACCGGCGTCGCGTCGACCTGGTGGCTCCACGCGTCATAGCGCCGCCGCACAAATGGCATTCGAAGCGTCATTCGTCGTCGGGCGGGTCACGCCACGGCAGGCGTCCCCGCGGGGCGGGATGTGGTAGGACTCCGCCGAGAGGTACCGTTGGCCCGACGAAAGAACGACACGCGACCCAGGAGCGGCGCGAGCGCCCACGAAGAAGGCGGCGCCGAGTCGGACGAGCACGCGCGCGACCCGGACACGGACGAGGCCTCCGAGGGCCCCGAGTCGGACGCCGGCCTGGGGGAGGGCGGCGAGCGCGACGACCTCGCCGCGGACGCGCTCGCGGACGAGGACGAGCCGCTCGACCCCGACGCCGAGGTGTCGAGCTCGAGGCCGAAGCGCCCGCGGGACTCGGACGCGCCCGTGTCGGTGGAGCCCACATCCCTCGCGCGCCTCGACCCGATGGCCGCGTACCTCCGCGAGGTGCAGCGGCACCCTCTGCTGACGGTGGAGGAGACCCACGAGCTCGCGACCACGTTCCTGAAGACCCAGGACCCCGCCATCGCCGCGCGGCTCGTCACGGCGAACCTGCGCCTCGTGGTGAAGATCGCCTACGAGTACCGGCGCGCCTACAAGAACATCATGGACCTCGTGCAGGAGGGCAACATCGGCCTCATGC
>CAZHGG010000867.1:0-3197 GCA_964531755.1 uncultured Polyangiaceae bacterium | reverse complement strand
GCCCGACGCTCCTGCCGCCGCGCCGGCCGCGCCCGCGCCGGCCGCGCCCGCGCCGCCGCCTCCCGTGGTCGTCTACCAGCCGCCGCCGCCTCCGGTGGTCGTCGTGGCGCCGCGCCCGGCGCCGCAGGTCTACCACTACACGCCGCGCCCCGCGATCCCGCACCGGCAGTGGGGCCTGAACCTCCACCTCGCGGGCATCGCGCTCGGCTCGGGCCGCAACGGGGAGGCGGCCATGGGCCTCGTGGGTCTCGGCCTCCGCTTCCGGCCCGTGCCGGGCTTCGCCCTCGAGGCCAACATCGACGTCGCCGGCGGCACCGACTACAACGGCTTCCGCCGCACCGAGACGCTCGGCACGCTGAACGGGCTCCTCTACTTGAACCCGAAGAGCCGCGCGCAGTTCTACCTGCTCGGCGGCCTCGGCCTCTCGGGGGCGCGCGTCTCGGGCGACGACTACTCCTACCTCACCGCCAGCAGCATCTATACGCCCGGCGATCGCAAGTACACGTACTTTGGCGGCCAGGGCGGCGCGGGCATCGAGATCCGGCTCTCGCGCGTGGTCGCGCTGAACTTCGACATCCGCGGCTTCGTCCGGTCGCGCACCGACGGCCGCGGCGCCCCCGAGTTCGTCGACGCGTCCGGCCGCACCACCAACACATCGGGTGGCGCGCTCGTGAACGGCGGCATCACGTTCTACTTCTGACCCGAGCCGCGCCCCGAGCCACGCCCTGCTGACACCCCGAGCCGCCCTGAGCCTCCGCGCGCGCGCCCCTCGGCGGGTCGACTCGGCGCTCGCGCTCGCCGCCGGCGGGGTCTTCGCGCTCACGGCGCCCCCCACGGATCTCCACGCGCTGGTCCTCGTCGGGCTGGTGGCGCTCGCCCTCCTCCTCCGCAGCCACGACACCGCGCGCCGCGGGGGGCTCCTCGGCCTGTTCTTCGGCGCGGGCGCGAACCTCGTGGCGCTGCGCTTCGTGCCCGAGGTCATCGTGCGCTTCACGCCGCTGCCGTACGTGGCGGCGCTCCTCGCCTGGGCGCTCTTGTCGTTCGCGCAGGGGCTGTCGTGGGCCCTGGCGGGCGCGCTGGCCGTGGCGGCGCGTCGACGCGGCGTGCCGGCCTTCCTCGCGTTCGCCGCGGGTGTGTACGCGGCGTTGTTCACGCCGGGCCTGTTCCCGTGGACGCCCGCGGGCGGCCTCTCGCCGTGGCCCGTCACGGTGCAGCTCGCCGACCTGGTCGGCGAGCGTGGCGTGAGCTTCGTCGTCGCGCTCGGCGCGGGCCTCGCGGCGGAGGCTCTTGTCGCGCGAGGTCGCGGTCGCCTCGTCCTCGGCGGGCTCTCGGCGGCCGTCGCCGCGGTCGTGCTGGGGTACGGCGCCGTCCGCATGCGCGCGGTCGACGGCGCGCGCGCCGCGGCCCCGAAGGTCCGCGTGGGCCTCGTCCAGCCCGGCACGCAGGCCACGGTCCGCTGGGAGGCGCGCGCCGCGCCGGCGATTCGCGACAAGCTGAACAGTCTCACGAAGATGGCAGAGGCGCGCGGGGTGGAGCTCACCGTCTGGCCCGAGGCGTCGTTCCCGTACGCGCTGTCCCACGGCGCGCGCCTCTCGCCGAGCGGCGAGCGCGCGGTGCTCTCGCCCGGGGTCCGCGGGCCGGTCGTGGTGGGCCTCACGCTGCTTCGCGACGCCCAGTCGTCGACGAACTCGGCGGTGGTCGCCGAGGCCGCGGGCGGCGCGTGGCCCGCCACGCGGCTGTCCGCGCCGTACGACAAGCGGCACCTCCTGGCCTTCGGGGAGACCGTCCCGCTGGCCGACCAGATCCCGTGGCTGCGGCGCACGTTCGCGCGCGGCACCGGCCTCGTGCCGGGTGATCACAGCGCCCCCCTCGAGGCGGGCCGGGTGCGCGCCGGGATCCTGATCTGCTACGAGGACAACCTGCCCGAGGCCGGGCGCGAGGCGATGACCGCGGGCGGCACGAGGCCGCCAAACCTCCTCGTCAACCTCACGAACGACGCGTGGTTCGCGGGGAGCGCCGAGGGCGAGCTGCACCTGCGGCTCTCAGTGCTGCGCGCCGTCGAGACGCGGCGCGATCTCGCGCGCGCCGTGAACCTCGGCCCCACGTCGCTGGTCGACGCCGCGGGGCGCGTGCGCGCACGCTACGACGCGCCGTTCCCGAAGGTGCTCGACGTGGAGGTCGCGCTCCTCGACCTCGAGCGCACGGCGTACACGCGCTTCGGCGACACGCCGCTCGCGCTCCTCGTCGCGCTCGCCACGCTGGCGCACGGGTGGCTCGCCTCTCGCCGCCGCGCGGACGCGGCCGACGAGGCGCCGCCTTGAGACCGAGGACTCGGCCCTACTTGGCCGTGCGCTTCGCGTACTGAATGTCGGCCACGGTCGACACGCCGCCGCCGCCGAGGAGCACCTCGCACCCGTCCGGGGAGACCCACGAAGGGTAGCGCGCGCCGAGCTCGGGGTGGTCGATCACCGCGCCGGCGGTGGTCCCCACGAGGTCGGCCTCGCGCGTGGTGGGCACGAACCCGCCGCCGCCCGGCCACGCCGCGAACAGGAGCATGTGCTCGGTCGGCGTCACCACGGGGGTGCCGCAGTTCTTGAGCGGGCAGAGGAGCTTCACCTTCGCCGGGGCGGCGAACACTCCCGCCGTCACCTCGGAGCGATAGATCTCGAACGTCGGCGTGCCGGTGGTGTCTTCGCGCGCGAAGTAGAGCGCCCGCGCGTTCGCGAGGAACGGATCGGTCTCGTCGGCTGCGGTGTTCAGCGAGGTGATCGGCGTGCCCGCTGTGAAGGCGCCGCCGGTGCCCATGGCGACGGAGAGCTGTCGGGGCCCGGGAAAGCCCGTGGCGAACACGAGCATCAAGCCGTCGGGGGTCGCGGTCGGCGCCCACTCGACGATGGTCGGCGACGAAGGGGGGGTGAGCGCCACGGCGTTGGAGAGCGCCGGCACGCCGCCGCCGGTGAACGTGGCGCGGAAGAGCTGCTGCTCGCTCGACCCGGCGGGGACGGCGGCGAAGTAGGCGTTGCCCCCCGCGACCCGCGGCCCCCACATGGTCGACGCGAGCGCCGCGGCGATTTGGGACGTGTTGACGGCGACCGGCGTCCCGAACGGCTGCCCCGCGCAGGTCGGGACGCGGGCGTCGGGCGTCGCGGCGTCGGGCGCGGCCGTGTCGGGCGCGGCCGCGTCGGGGACGCGGGCGT
>CAZHGG010000866.1:0-3209 GCA_964531755.1 uncultured Polyangiaceae bacterium | reverse complement strand
CCGCGCCGTCCCCCAACGCCCCCCAGGCCGCGCCGCTCGGCCCGCCGCCCGCGTGCGCCGTGCCGAGCACCAAGGCCCCCGAGGTCGCGGCGGTCATCGAGGGCGTCGCCTTCACGCGCGATGGGCACCTCGCCGACGCGGGCGCGTGGTCCGAGGGGCTCGCGATCAAGCTCGCGGAGACCCACGGCCTCACGCTCGACGAGGCGCGCTGGGGAGTGGTCCGCTTCGCGCGCGCCGACTTCGAGGCCACGGGCGCGGCGCCCAACATTCGCCGACTCACGCAGGGCACGGGGGTGACCACCAAGGACCTCTACGCCCTCTTCCCGAAGGCCCCCGCGCGCACGGTCGCGAAGATCGCGGGGATCCCCAAGCCCGCCGGCTGCATTTGACCCCGCGAGGCCGACCGCCTCGCCGCGCATCGCTGCGTGAAGACACCGGCGCTCCAGGCGCCGCGCTCTGATTGCCTATCACGACTCCAGAGGAGCCCTCGATGAACGTCGCCACGTCCAAACGCAAAGTCGCCATTATCGTCTCCCACGGCGGGCTCGACGAGGTCTATCCGGGCCTCATCCTAGGCAACGCCGCGAGGCAGTCGGGCATCGACGCCTTCCTGTTCTTCACCTTCTGGGGGCTCGACGCCATCACCGAGTCGAAGGTCGATCACCTGCACATGAACCTCGCGGGGAACGCGAGTTCGAACATGCCGACGATCCTGGCCGGGCTCCCGGGCATGGAGAGCCTCGCGGCCTCGATGATGAAGAAGCAGATGACCGAGCTCGACCTGCCCTCGGTCCGCGAGATGATGACGATCCTCGACGAGTCGGGGGCGGAGCTCTTCGCGTGCGAGCTCGCCATGAAGATGTTCAAGCGGGAGGGCAAGGACCTGCTCCCGCAGGTGAAGGATGTGATCACCGCCGGCGACTTCTACGACCTCGCGGAGGGCGCCCAGATCATCTTCACCTGACCCACCTCGCGCAGCGGAGGACGCCGCCTCAGCGCGAGCGGTCGAGGAAGAGGCTCGGCGACACGACCCCGACGGCGATGGCGCCGACGACGAGCGCCGTGCGAGTGCCGAGGACGAGCGCGTCGGTCGCGAGGCTCACGGGCGGCGAGGGCGTGCTCACGAGCGCGATGAGCGCGAGCATCGTGCGGTACGCGAACGTGCCCGGCACGAGCGCGATCATCGCGCTCATGCTGAAGAGCGACATCGGCACGCGCGCGCGGCGGGCCAGCAGCGCGCTCACCGCGCCGATCGTCGTGGCGCCGACAAGCGTGGCGAGCTCGAGCGGCACGCCGCGCTCCACGGCGGCGGTGCGCGCGACGTGCCCGAGCACGCCCGCGAGCGCGGAGCCGAGGAGGTAGCGGCGCGGGACGGCGAAGAGCAGGGCGAAGCCCACGGTCACCACGAACGTCGCGGCGGCGTCGTGGGAGAGCACCGTGAGCCACGCGAGCGGCGTCGCGGGCGCGCTCACTGCGGGCCCCCGAGGGCGCGCGTGAGGGCGGTGGCCACGGCGAGGCCCACGGCGATGGCGAGCACCACGGTCGTGGCCTTGGCCGCCCGCGCGACGGCCGTGACGATGTGCCCCTTGATCATGTCGCGCCCCGCGTGCACGAAGAGGACCCCGGGGATGAGCTGCACCGCCGTAGCCGAGACGCACACCGTCACGCTCGCGCCCGCGACCGCGGCGAGCCACGTGAGGCCGAGCCCCGTGGCGAGCGACGCGGAGAGCACCGTCAGGTACGGGTTCACGCGGCGCTTGTGGAGCGCCTGCCGCAGCGCCATCACGAGCGCGCCGCCGACCAGGGTGCACCCGAGCTCGCGCGCGCCGCCGTGGAAGAGCTGGCTGAACGCCGCGCACGCCGCGCCGATCGCGAGCGCGACGAGCCAGCGCGGGTAGTGCGCCGCGCGCTCGATCTCCGCGAGCCGCGCGCGCAGCGCCTCGCGAGAGACCTCGCCCGTCATCACGCGCGGCGCGACCTCGACCACGGCGGCCATCTTCCCGAGGTCCACGCCGAGCTCGGGCACCCGGCGCAGCTTCGTGCGGAAGTCCTCCCCCTCGGTCGTGGTGATGAGCAGGCCGTTCGGCGAGACCAGCACGTCGACCGCGTCGACCCCGAGGCCCCTCGCGAGGCCCGCCACGGTGCGCTCGACGAGGGCCGTGTCAGCGCCGCTCTGGAGGAGCAGCGCGCCCCCCCAGAGGATGAGGTCCACCGCGTCGCGCAGCGCCTCGCGCGACAGGCCGACGGACCGCGGATCCGCGGTGTCCCCGGGCATCCAGGCGAGCGGAGACTCCTTCTCGGACATGCCCGCACGCTACGCGATGACACTTCACGCGTCGACCCGGGCGCGGGCCTCAGTGCTTGGTGGGGGGTCGCCAGCCGGGGACGTCGACGTCGTGGCGCGGCGGCGGCGTGGGGTGCGGCGCGCCTCGGACGCAGCGCACGCCGACCCCCGGCACCTGGTAGGTGAACTGCGCCGCGGCGCGGAAGGTCACCGCCATGCCGCCGAACGATCGGTTCCACGCGCCGCCTCGGAGCGGGTGCATCGGCGTCTGGTTGCGCACGAGGGGATCCACCTTCGGGGGCGCGTCGGCCTGGCCCTTCTCGAACGGCGCGAACGAGTCCTCGACCCACTCCCACACGTTCCCGGCGAGATCGTGCACGTGCCCGGAGGGCCAGAGCCGGTCGCCCGCGGGGTGCGCGCCCACCTTCGACGGGCCGCCGCCGTGGCACCCGACGTCGCCGCCGGCGCGGGTCTTCGGCGCGCCGAAGCGCGTGAAGTCGACGAGGTCGCACGAGGGCTCCGGCTCGTTGCCCCACGGGTACTTGTACTGCTCGGGCCCCGTGGCCGCCCACTCCCACTCGGCCTCGGTCGGCAGGCGCTTGCCCACCCACTCGCAGTAGGCGCGCGCCTTCTTCCAGTTCACGAGGTTCACGGGGTGATCGGGCAGCTTCGGGTAGGTCGAGAACGGGTCCTTGGTCCACGGCTCGAGGCAGCGCCCGGCGTCGACGCACGCCGCGTACTGCCGCACGGTGACCTCGCTCTCATCCATGCAGAATGCACGCGTCAGCACAACGCGGTGGCTGCCCTCGCGCCCCTTCATCATCCGGAAGCCCTCGGGGCCCGTGGGCGGGATCTCCACCTCCCCCGCGGGGCAGGCGCGCGCGGGCGCGTCGGCGGCGGCGTCCACGGCGTCGGCGGGCGCTCC
>CAZHGG010000865.1:0-3214 GCA_964531755.1 uncultured Polyangiaceae bacterium | reverse complement strand
TCGCCTCGCTCGGCGACGAGCGCCTCGCCGTCGAGGGAGACCGTCACCGGATCGTCGGGAGCTCGCAGCCGGCGCGGAGGCACCCGGCCATGGTACCCGACGCCGGGCCGCGTGGCCGCGCGCGCTCTGCGCTGGGCGCAGAAATGTGTCATGGAGAATTCCGCAGGCTTTTCGAGCGGCGCGCGCGCGCGGGCACTCGACCCTTTACTTCCAGCTGGATGAGCGAAAGACTTCCGACGCGATGCGAATGGGGTTCCTTGGACCGGCCGATGGGGACGTGGCGGCCCTCGGGCGTGGGGCCGAGTTCTTGCTGAACGGGGCGAAGGTCCACCGCGCCGTGTACCTCGGCATCGACGGCGCGCTCGACCGGGCCGTGGCGGCGTGGGCCCGCAAGCTCGTGGGGGACGATCCCAGCGACCGGGCCGCCTGGACGCGCTCGGCCGCGGTCGCGATCTCGGGCAAGCCCGCGGACCTCGATCGCTTCGTCGCGATCGAGCGGGCGCGCCTGCGGCTGAAGGCGCTGGAGACCCTCCCCGAGCGGGCGCGCACGATGGAGATGATCGGCGACCGCGTCGCCCTCCTGGTCAACGACAAGGCCGGGCTCGACGAGGAGGAGATCGCCGGCGCCTCCGTGCTCATCTACGGCAAGAGCGACGGCCCGTTCGTGAAGGCGATCGGCTCCCGCTGGTTCGTGTCGCCCGGCTCGGTCGGGGTCGGCGGCGGGATCGCGGTGATCGACGACGAGAAGGACGACATCGAGCTCGCGCTCTACGACGGCTCGGGCAAGCTCACCGCGCGCCACGTGCTCGCCATCGATCGGAGCACCAAGATGCGGGTGCAGGAAGGGTGAGCGACGCCGACCCGAGCGCTCGAGGCGCTCAAGCTGGCGAGCGGCCCGTCGTCGCGGTGTTCGGGGGGAGCTTCAACCCGCCGCACGTCGCGCACCTGCTCGCCGCCGTGCTCGCGGTCGCCACCGGGGGCGCGTCGAAGGTGCTCGTGGTCCCCACCTTTCAGCACCCGTTCGCGAAGCCGCTCGCGGCGTACGACCACCGCGTGCGCATGTGCGAGCTGTGCATGGCCGGCCACCCGCAGATCGAGGTGTCGCGGGTCGAGGAGGAGCTCGGCGGCGAGAGCCGCACCTTGCGCCTCGTTCAGCACTTGCGCGCGGTCTCGCCGGAGGTCGACCTGCGCCTGCTGGTCGGCGCCGACATCCTCCTCGAGTCGTCCAAGTGGCACGGGTGGGAGGCGATTTGCGCCGTCGCGCCGCCGATGGTGCTCGGGCGCGTAGGCGCGCTCCACCCCGAGGCCCCCGTCGCCGTGCTGCCCGACGTATCGAGCACGCGAATACGACAGCTCCTCGCGGTGAGGGACGCCGCGCCGGGCGAGCTCGCCGCGCTCGTGCCGCGCGACGTGCTCGCGTACGCGCGCGCGCACGGGCTCTACGTGGAGCCCGCGTGAAGCGGCCGCGGGTCCACATTCAGGGAGCGGGCAAGGTCGGCAGGGGCCTGGCGCGCCTACTGCGCGCCCAGGGAGCCAAGGTCACCCTGCGCGCGGCCCGCGACGGGCTCCCGCCCACGACCCTCGACGCGGACGTGGTCGTGCTCGCCGTGCGCGACCGCGAGCTCACGCCGCTCGCGACCGAGCTCGCCGCCTCGGGGCTCGTCCCGCGGCGCGCCGTCTGCGTGCACGTGGCCGGCGCCCTGGGCCCCGCGGCGCTCGCCCCGCTCCGCTCCGTGTGCGCGGGCGTGGCGCAGATGCACCCGATGATCGCCTTCGCCTCGCCCCACGCCTCGCCGACCCTCGCGCGGGGTCAGCTGCACGTGGACGGCGACGAGGCGGCGGTCCGCGCGGCCCGCCAGCTCGGGAAGCTGCTCGGGATGACCCCGCGGACCCTCCCCGGGATGGACAAGGTACTTTACCATGCGTCCGCGGGCCTGGTCGCGAACGGCGCCGCCGCGCTGGCGGCGCTGGGCGCGGAGCTGCTGGCGGTGGCCGGAGTGCCCCCCGCGGTGGCCCCGCTCATGCTGGGCCCTCTGCTGCGCAGCGTGGCGGAGAACGTGGAGCAGCTCGGGTTCCCTGCAGCGCTGACGGGCCCGGTCCGCCGGGGCGACGCGGCGACGGTCGTGAAGCAGGCGGCGCTGCTCGAGGAGAAGCTCCCCGCCCTGCTCGGCTTCTACCTCGAGAGCGTGGCGGCGCAGCTCCCTCTCGCGCGGGCGCTCGGCGAGGCGACCCCCGAGGCCTTCGACGCCATCGACGCCGAGCTCGGGCGGCGGCGCTCCCTGCCCCGCTGAACGCGCGCGCCGCTTCCGCATTTCGGCCGGCGCGCCTTGCCGGCCGGACGCGATGCGGTAACGTGGAGCGGTTGGTCACGTCGCTCGCGTCCCCGTTCTCCGCAGCCGAGGTCTCCGTCCCGAGGGGCGGGGGGTTCCTTGAGCTCGACGCGCGCGTGGAGGTCGGCTCTCCGGGCCACGTCGCCGTCGTCGTGGGTCGCGACGCGACGAACAGCCTCATCGAGCACCTCGCGCGCCGAGCCTCGCTGGCGGGCCACGCCGTCGCAGGCTGCCTCGCGAGCCCAGCGTTCCCGTCGTTCCACCAGGCCGCGCTCGCGCTCGGTGCGGCCACCGCGGACCGGCCCGCCGATCCGCAGGCGCTCGCAGACGCGCTGCTCGCCGCCGCCGCGGCGGAGCCTCGCCGGCTCGTCGTGATCGCGCCGCTGCCGGCCGAGGGCTCCTGGGACCACGCGGTGATGGCCGAGCTGCTCGCCGCGCCTCGCGCGCTGCTGCTCGTGGTGGTGAGCGAGCGGGCCGCCCCGCGCTCGGTGCCGCCGCCCGCGCCGGGCGTGCGCTCGCTCGGCGGGACGCCCCCCGCGTCGGACACGTACGACCTCGACGACACGCTCGCCCCAGCCGAGCAGCGGCGCTACCTCGGCGCGGTCCTCGATCACGCGATCGCCCGTCCGCGCGGGGCGTTGCTCGGGAGCCTCGACGCCCCGACGCTCCTCCGCGGCGCCCCGGCGGCGTCACTCGTGGGCCTCGCCTCCCTCGCGGCGCGGCTCGACTCGGCGGTCGACGCGCCCGCGCGTGCGGCGGGGCCCGAGGCCCGAGAGCTGGTCGCGACCCTGCGCGCGCTGGGCGTGCCCTGGCCGAGCGGCGCCCTCGACGTCCTCGGGTTTCGCCCCGAGCACGCGGCCGAAGCGCTCGCGGCCGGCGAGCTC
>CAZHGG010000864.1:0-3218 GCA_964531755.1 uncultured Polyangiaceae bacterium | reverse complement strand
CGGATGTTCTTGAGGCGCACCGAGGGGAACACCTCGTCCTTGCCGAAATCGGTCATGCCCGCGAGCTGGCGCCCCGGGTAGACGAGGATGCCGTCGCCGTTCGAGAAGTTGCCGCCGGCGTTGCGGAACGACTCGGCGACCGTGAACGGATCGGTGTCGGTGTCGGGGGTCTTCCCGCCGCCCTTCTTCGTCCAGGACGTCGCCTCCCAGTACGTCCACGCGGCCACGTCGTAGCGCGCCGAGATCCACGAGTTCGCGCGGAGATCCACCGCGGGCGCGTCGATCACCGTCGGGCCCGCGTACGGGCGCTTGCCGTTCTGGCCCCACACGCGCTTGCCGAGCTTCGCGGTGGCCTCCGCGGCGGTCACGGGGTCGAACACCTCCGGCAGGAACACGATGGCGTCGGCGCTGAGCGTGCGCGGATCGCTGTGGCACGCAGCGAAGATCTTGAGCGGCTTGGTGACCGGGTTGGCCGCGAAGAGCGGGCGCCACCCGTCGGGCCACGGCCCCTCCTCGCCCGCGTCGAAATAGGTCTGCTCTAGCACTCCGAGCTCCGCGGCCCTCTTGGCGAGCGCCTCGATCTCCGGGAAACGCGCGGGGCCCGGCTCGCCGAACTCGCCGTACGCGGCGAGCACCTCGACGCCCTCGCCCTTGCCAGCGCCGGGGCCGCGGTAGCCCGCGGCCTCGGAGTAGGCCGCGCCGCTCAGGTAGGGCATGTCGGCCTCGAGGTCGGCGACGGTCATGACGTTGCGGTACGCCGAGACGTGGTGCGCGTGGAGCACCTGGCGCAGGTGCCCCTCCGCCTTGCGGTCGCCCATGCGCAGCGTGAGGTTCGCCGGGTCGTAGTAGGCGATCACCGGACGCGCGGCGTAGGGCATCACGTCCGGGAGCACCCTCAAGCGCACCGGCCGCTCCGCGCTCCCGGAGGGGCCCGTGACGGTGAGCGTGCTCTCGTAGAGGCCCGGGGCCGCGCCCTCCGGCACGCGCACGTCGAACCAGAGCGCGCCGCGCTCGCCGCTCTTCGCCTTCGCCGCCGCGCCGGGGACGAGCGCGTCGGCCCAGAACCCGAGCAGCACGGGCTCGGGCTCGGAGCCCCGCGCGAACCCTACGCCCGTGCCGCGCGCGCCGCCGGTCGTGCGCTTGACCTCGACGAACTGCTCGGCGAAGACGTCGACGGCCGCGGGGAGGGTCGCCCCGCCGCTCGTGAACGGGCGGAGCGCCCCGGTGAAGGTCTCCTCGGCCGGAGCGCTGCTCTCGACCACGGCCTGGAACGCGACCACCTCGCCCCGCATCGCGAAGAGCTCGACGCCCTCCACGAACGGCGTCGGCGGCAGCTCCACCGACGGCGCGCGGGGCACGCGCTCCCCGTCGTCGAGGAGCGCGACCTGGTAGGTGAGGGCAGCCCGCGGCGCCGCAGACGCGGGGCCGGCGAGCGCGCCCCCGAGGGCGAGCACGAGCGTCAGAGACAGGGCAGAGCGAGCGCGCATCGTGCGGAGTTCTCCGTGGGCATGGGGGAGGCCCATGGATGAACCACGTCGGGCGTCGACGCAAGCGCTCGCGCGCGCGCCGCTCAGTCTTGGACGGTGACGCGGATCATCTTCACGGGCGTGCGCGGGCGGTCGTCCCCGTCGGTCGGCGTGGTCTCGATCTTCTTGACCACGTCCATGCCCGACGTCACGCGGCCGAACACGGGGTGCTTCGAGTTGCCCGGGGTGAAGAAGTCGAGGAACGCGTTGTGCTTCGTGTTGATGAAGAACTGGCAGCTCCCGCTGTTCGGGCGGCCCGTGTTCGCCATCGAGAGCGTGCCGGGCTCGTTGGAGAACTTCGCGTTCGCCGGGTGCTCGTCCTTGATGGTGCCGTCGGGGCCGTCGCCGGTGCCCGCGCGCGGGCTCTTCGGATCGCGGCTGTGCGGGCAGCCGAACTGGCACATGAAGCCCTCGATCACGCGGTGGAAGTGCAGGCCGTCGTAGAAGCCAGACTTCGCGAGCTTGATGAAATTGCCCGCCGTGATGGGCATCTCGGCGGTGAAGAGCTCGACGGTGAACGTGCCGAGCGAGGTCTCGAGGGTCGCGGTGGGGTTTGCCATGCCCTGCGTCGTACCACGGCCCCGCCCCGCCCGAGAAGGGTCAGGGCCGCGCGCCCGTCACGACGCGCCGCAGGTGGTCGAGGCCCACGTTCCCGCAGCCGAGCACCTTCGCGTGGAAGGCCTTCGGGTCGAACGCCGCGCCGAGCCGGGCCCGCTCCGCGTCGCGCAGCTCGAGGAACACGCGCTGCCCCACCTTGTAGGCGATCGCCTGGCCAGGCCAGCCGAGGTACCGCACCATCTCGGACTCGGCGCGCTCGGGGAGGAGGCCGCCGAGCCCGGTGAGCATCTCCACGCCGAGCGCGAACGTCCACGCCTCGCCGGGATGGAACGGCTGCCCTTCGGGGATCGGGAGCCCGAGGTGCGCACCGATGTCGAGCACCACGCGGCACGCGCGGATCATCTGGCACGACAGCATGCCGAGCAGGTACTCGGGGCGCTCGTAGTAGCCGAGCTCGGCCATGAGCTCCTCCGCGTAGAGGGCCCACCCCTCGGCGTAGCCCGAGTAGCCCTCGGCCACGCGGTGCAGCCGGCTCAGCCGGTCGGTGAGCGACAGCTGCGTGCCGATCTGCAGGTGGTGGCCTGGGAAGCCCTCGTGGTACGCGGTCGCCACGTGGTCGAACATCGGCACGCCGCGCGCCGCCGCGTCGCCGAGCGAGTACCAGACGCAGCCGGGGCGCGCGAAGCTCTCGGAGGGGGCTGTGTAGTATACACCGATCGGGCCCCCGGGCGGGGCCGCCTTCACGTCGAGCGCGCGGGCCGGCGCGGGCACGTCGAAGTGCACGCCCGCGAGCTGCTCGAGCGCCTCGCGCTGCCGCGCTCGCATGCGGTCGAGGAACACGTCGAGGCTCGGCGCCGCGTACTCGGGCGCGGTCTTCAGGCGCTCGAGTACGTCGGCGACGGCCTCGCCGGGCGCGACACGCGCCGCGGCCTCGCGCATCCGCTCGCGGAGCGCCTCGATCTCGCGCCACCCCCACGCGTAGGTCTCCTCCGGGTCGAGGCTCATGCCGAGGAAGCGCTGCGCCTCGCGCACGTAGCGGGCGCGGCCCACGCCGTCCGCCGCGCGCGCCCGCGGCAGGTACGTGCCCTCGAGCCACGCGGCGAAGGCGCCGAACGCGGCGCACGCCGGGGGGAT
>CAZHGG010000863.1:0-3223 GCA_964531755.1 uncultured Polyangiaceae bacterium | reverse complement strand
CCACGCGACGAGCTCGCGCTCGCCGTCGCGGACCTCCGCGTCGCGCGCGGCCACGAGGGTGGCCACGAAGGCGTCGGCCGCGGTGCGCGGGGCCCCGTGCCCCTCGTCGGCGAGGGCGCGCGACAGGCTCGCGTAGACGCCGCGCTCCTTCGGGAGCGCCGCGAGCTGCTTTCTCGCCTCGGTCGCCTGCTTGGCCTCGCCGCCGGGGGCGAACAGCTCCGCGAGGAGCCAGCGGCCGACGCGCTCGCCGTCGCCCGAGCCGCTGGCGGCGCGCAGATCGCGCACGAGCGTGGACGAGCTGGGCGTGGCGGGGTCCCTCCCGCAGCCGGAGGAGAGCGGCGTGAGCGCGAGCGCCCCGAGCGTGGCGAAGAGGGCGAGGGAAAACCAGCGAGGCGCGCGCATCCGGGGCGGAAGAGTCGGCTTTTGTGCGCGATCACACAAGGGCTTTCGGGCCACCGAAGGCACGAAACAGCCGGCCAGGAGGCGCGAAGATCACGATCCACGCGTCGGCGGCAGCGCGCGGACGCCCGCACGCAGCGTGGAGAGCTCGTAGAACCGCTCGGACAGCTCGGCGTCGGCCGCGGCGGCCGACACGCGCGCCTCGCGCCCCGCGGCGAAGTAGCGCCCGGTCGCGGTCGCGAGCTCGGGGTCGGTCGCGACCTTCACCGAGGTCCGCGCGCCCTCGGCGACGCTCGCCCCCGACGCGCCGAAGCCCGTCTTCAACAGCTTGGTGCTGATGACCCCCGGGTGGAGCGCGTTGTGCGTGGCGCGCGTGCGCCGGGCCATCGCGTTCGAGAAGAGGACGTTGGCGAGCTTCGACGTCGCGTAGGCGGCGTAGCCCTCGAAGTTCTGGATGTCCTTCGACAAATCGACGTTCGAGAGGTCGACGCGGCCGCGCTGGTGCGCGACCGAGCTCACGTGCACGACGCGCGCGCCGGGCGTGGCCTCGAGCAGCGGCACGAGCTCATGGGTGAGCACGAGGGGCGCGAAGTGGTTCACCGCCATGGTGAGCTCGATGCCGTCGCCGGTGAGGGCGTGGTCGTGGACGAAGACGCCCGCGTTGTTCACGAGCACGTCGAGCCGCGAGGTCTCCCCGCGGACCGCCGCGGCCAGGCCGCGGACCGCGGCGAGATCGCTGAGATCGGCGGCCACGGGCACCCCCGCGCCGAGCGCCTCGCAGGCGCGCGAGGCCTTCTCGAGGGTGCGCCCGTGGACGAGGACGCGGTAGCCGAGGCCGGCGAGGACCCGCGCGGTCTCGTGGCCGATGCCGTCGGTGGCGCCCGTGACGAGGGCGGTCTTTTCGGTGCTCATCCCGGCGAGGGTACCGCACGCGGAGGGCGCGGGCGACGGCGCGGTCCCGCTACTTCTGCGGAGCGGGGCGGGCGATGCGGCCCATCTTCACGTGGGCCGGGGGCGGCGGCGGGGGCGGCGCGGCGGGCTTGCCCATGCGCCACTGGGGCGGCGGCGGCGCGTTTGGCGCGACGATGTCGGTGGGCGTGGGCGCGGGCAGGTCGAAGGGCAGGTCGAAGGGCACCACCTGCACCTGGCACGGAGGGGGCGCCTCGGTTTCGGCGGTGACCGCGTAGGCGAAGCTCGCGAGGGCCCCGGCGAAGCTGCTGCCGAGCGCGAGCGCCCCCACGACGCGCATGCGCTTGCGCCGCACCCCTACGGGGCAGTCTTGGGTGAGCACGGTGCCGTCTTCGCGCCGGTAGAGGCGCACGCAGAGCTCGCCCTCTTTCGCGCGGAGCACCGCCTCGGCCTCTTCGCGGGTGAGCGCAGACAAGTTGTAGACGTTCTTCTCGCACTTGCCGCAGAAGCGCGCGCGATCGTCGCCGACCATCTCTTCCCAGCGCGCCGAACAGGGCGACGCGATCGACACGGCGTCGAGCATCGGCAGGCGGGGCCGGCGACCGGGGGCCACGCGGTCGAGCAGCGCGCGGCTCGCGACCAGCTCGCGCTCGACCCGGGCCGCCTCGCCAGAGAGGCCCGCCTGCTCGCGACGGCGCGCTTCGAGCTCGGCGAGCTCGGCCTCGAGCTTCGCGGCGCGCTCGCGGAGGACCTGGACGGGGTCGCGGGAGCTCATCGGGGGGCTCACTTCCTCGGCCCGCCCGAGGGCGCCGGCGGGGGCGGGCTCGGCGCCGTGGGCGGGCTCGCGGGGCCGATGTCGCCCATCTCCTGGACGGGCTCGGGCAGCGCCACGGCGCCCTGCATCGGCATCGGGACGGGGGCGGCTCCGCGCGACATGAGCATGCCCGCGGCGAGCCCCGAGGCCATCGCCGCGACGCCCCCGCCGAGCGCGAGGACCCCCACGAGGCGCAGGCGCTTGCGGCGCACACCGACGGGGCAGTCCTGGGTGATCATCGTGCCGTCGGCGCGGCGGAAGAACCGGGCGCAGAGCTGCCCCTCCCGCTCGAGGACCAGGAGCTCCGCCTCTTCGCGGGTCATCGCCGAGAGGTTGTAGACGTTCTTCTCGCACTTGCCGCAGAAGCGGCTCTTGTCGTCGCCGGTCATGTCCTCCCAGCGGGCGTTGCACGGCGAGGCGACCCGCACCTGGTCGAGCAGCGGGAGCTGGGGGAAGGCGCGGCGCTGCTCGAAGCGCTCGAGGAGGGCGCGGCTCTTCGCGAGGGAGTCGCGAAGCTCGGCGGCCTCGCGGTCGAGGCGGGCGGTCTCGGCTTGGCGCTGCTCCAGGGTGCGGAGCTCGTCCGCGAGGAGGTCGGTGCGGGCGCGGAGGGCGTCTTCGGCGCTGCGGTACGTCATGGGTCTAGGTCGAACGTGCGAGTGGGTGAAAAGTTGGGTGGGGCGGGTGTTTTTCGCGCACCGGCGCGGGCGTTCAGCGCCGGCGCTTGGTCGGCTTCCGCGGGGGCTGGGCCCGGTCTTCGACGGGCGTGACCAAGTCCGCGGGGGCGATGACGCCGTCCCGAGGGAGGGTGGTCTCGACCTCGGCGCTCCCGACGGCCCCCAGCAGGAAGTGCTCGAACGGAAAGGGCGCCTGCTCGACCCTTTGCGGTCGCGCGACCGGCGGCACGGGCACCGCGAAGACCGCCGCGGGGCACGCGCGGTCGTCGTCGGCCACGGCCGTGATGGCGGCCCCGAAGGCCGCGGCGAGGCCGAGGGCGCGCACGCCGCGCAGGCGCTTGCGCCGCACGCCCACCGGGCAATCACGGGTGAGCACCGTGCCGTCGGGGCGGCGGTAGAGGCGCGCGCAGAGCCCGCCGCCGTGCGC
>CAZHGG010000862.1:0-3230 GCA_964531755.1 uncultured Polyangiaceae bacterium | reverse complement strand
AGGCTGAGGAGGCGGGGGCTGCGGCGGGGGCTGCGGGGGCTGCGGGGGCTGCGGCGGGAGCTGCGGGGCGATCTGCGGGGGCTGCGGCGGGGGCTGTGGGGTCACGCCGCTGTCGGCCGTCGGGGTGGCGGTGTCACTGCAGGCCACGGCGAGCGCGACGGTGGCGGCCGCCAGCGTGACGGCGGCGGACGAGCGCAGCGCGAGCTTGGGGCCTGGGGGCAGCGGGGAAGGGCGCTTCTTCACACCCCAGACGATGCGCGAGCGCGCGCCGTTCGTCAAACGTCGAGAAGTCAACTTCCTTGATGAACTGCCGGCTAGCGGCAGTCGCGGACGCCCGGCTCGCGGCAGAGGCGAACGACCTCGACCGTGTCGAGAGGGACGGTCAGCTCCACCCCTCCGCGCACCGCGCGGAGGGCGACCGGGGTCTGCTCGTCGCGCACGGCGACCGTGAACGGCCCCGGGTCGTGCAGCGTGATCGTCACGCCGCGGGGCAGCGGCGCGCCCGTCCAGTTGAAGAGCACGAGCGCGGTGCCCCTGGGCGCGCGGACGACCGCGGCCTCGACGCCGGGCACGCTCGTGATCGCGGGCCTCAGGGCGCCTGGCGGTCGGGCCCTCTCGAGGTTCGTCGGGACGAGCGCGGCCCACGCCCTGTACTCGGGGCGGTGGCCCGTCGGCAGCGCCGCGGCGTTCCGCGCCTCCGCGTGGAGCCAGTGCTGCAGGCCCGGGAAGAACCCGTACTGCAGGGCCGCGCCGCCGCTCGGCCACCGCTGCCGCGAGATCGCGGGCTGTCCGCCGATCCGCGCCAGCACCTCCGCGCCCGAGGCCGTGAACCGCCCGGCGATGGCGTCGGGCGGGCAGGGGGCCTTCGCGCAGGGCGCGCGGAGGACCTCGGCGCGGGGTACTTGCCAGGCCGGCTCGACGCCAGGCTCGGGGATGAGCTCGCCCGCGCGCTCGTACCCGAAGCGCCCCGGCATGAGCGGCGGGAGCACCGCCGGTGCGCTCGAGCGCGCCGTGACCCCCAAGGTCTTGTCGAGTCGTCCCGAGGGCGCGTCGACCTCGTCGCGCGTGCCCGCGCCGGGGAGGACCACCACGGTGCCGCCGCCCTCCTCGACCCACCGCGCGACGGCCAGCTGCGCCGCGGCGTCCGTGTGCAGCTGTGTGAGGAAGAGGACGTCGACGTTCCTGGCGAGCACTCCGCGGGCGAGGCTCGCGTCGTCGACGAACTCGACGGGGTACCCCGCGTGCGTGAGCGCCGCGTGGAGCAGCGCGGGTTCGACGAGGTGAGCGGCGGTGTCCGCGGACCAGAGCGAGCTTGGACCCTCGGCCTGGATCGCCACGCGCCCCCGGGGCCGTTCGCCCTCGGCGAACAACGTGTCCGCCCACGCGAGCCGCAGGTTCGCGCGGGCGACCTCGGTGTATGCGCGCGGCGCCTCCGACCACCCGTCGGCGGGGAGCTGCCACTCGGGGCCGAACGCCCAGTACTCGAGGGTGCGCGCGCCGCGAGCGACGTGCGCCAGCGCCTTCATCGCGAGGCCGTCGCGCATGGGCGCGCCCCACAGGGCCGTCACGTGCGCGCCGAAGCGCGTCCGCGGCGCGGGCCTCGCCCCAGGCAACACGTGCGGGAGCGCCACCGCGGAGCGGATGAGATCGGCCCGGAAGGCCGCCAGGTGCGCCTGCGCGTCCGGGTACTTCGTGTCGAGCCACGGCGCGAAGGCGCCCGGCGCCGAGCTGCCGCCCTCGCCGCCCGCGCGCTCGGCCTGGATCCGCATGGTCTCGAACCAGTCGTAGCTGCCGATGACACCCGCGGGGCCCCCGTCGGCCGTCCACCACCCCGCGCGGAAGTCGCCGCCGTTGCCCCAGTTCACGCCGGTCGTGTAGTCGCACGCGCGGCCGCCCTGGCACTCGGGGGCTGCGCGCGCCGCCCGCCGAAGCGCCTCGTTGAAGTCGAGCAGGCGAGAGGCTGCGGCGGCTTTGAAATACCGCACGGTCCAGTAGTACTGACGTTTCGTCTCCGCGGGCGCCCGAGGGGTCGCGACGCGGGAGGGCGCCGCGTGGCGCGCGCCTGTCCACCCCGCGCCTGCGTGCGCGGTCACCCACTCGCGAAAGGCCCGGACGGAGGCCGGGTTGCGCGGGAAGGCCGAGAGCAGCGGGGCCGTCGGGTGGAGTGACCAGCCCGGCTCGTCGTCGAGGAGGATGGTGCGGACGGAGGTGAGCGTCGCGCCCTGGCGCTGGTAGAGCGAGCCGTAGCCGCGGAGCACGAGCTCGCCGTGCCAGAACGCCGTGTCGCTGCTGTGGTCGCCCGAGAGGAAATCCGCGCCCGTGTCGATGCGCCCCCCCGCGTACTTCGGGGCGGCGTGCGGGAGGCCTGCGCGGGCGAACACGTCGTGGATCCAGCGCCGCGGGAGGTGCTGGGCGTAGTCGCTCGAGATCTGGTCGCAGCCGACGGCGCCGACCGCCCTCGCGATGTTCTCCACGAGCTCCTCGCCACCGTGGCCGAGGGCCGCCGTACACACCGTCCCGATGCGCGTAGGCCGGGACGGGGCGCGCGATCCTTCCGCGAACGCGCGCCATCGCCGCGATCGCTCCGTCAGTGATTCGAAGCGCGCCGGGTCGAACGTGGCCACGTCGTAGCCGGGGGCGAACACGGTCGTCGAGCGCCCATGGATGGGTCCCTCCTCGGTGGCGCGCACGACCTCGAAGGCGCCGCCCGGGAGGGGGCGCCCGAGCTCGACGCGCACCGACCACGACGGGGCGCTCGCGAGGTCGCCCGCGAGCTCCTCGTTGTCGGCCGTGAGCTCGGGAGGCTCCTCGCCGAGCGACACTGTGAGTCGATTCATCTTGCGCGCGCCCTTGCCCCCGAGCGCGCGGTCGAGCGGCAACCACTCGGAGCCCTGCCCGAGCGCCGCGAGCTTCACGCTCCCGAGGCTCTGCTCCTCGGCGTCCGTCGTCGCGATCACCCGCGCGACGGCCGGCAGCGAAGGGAAGCGCACGTGCCGGGGGTTCGCGTGGGCGAGCGCGGTGATCCGCAGCGCGTAGCCGGACGCCACGTCGCCGTGCTGGCTCTCCTCCACGAGCGGCTCCGTCATGGCGACCACCGTGCCGGCGCGCGCCGCCACGGCGAGGTGCGAGACGACGCGACCTCTCCCACCGTCGACGACCGGGAGCCCGAGGGGCAGGCCCGTGTCTGGCGCGCGTGGGACGAGCGTGGTCCCGCGCACGAGCGCGCGCCC
>CAZHGG010000861.1:0-3232 GCA_964531755.1 uncultured Polyangiaceae bacterium | reverse complement strand
CGGCCAGACCCCCACCGACGCCGAGGCGCCCGAGGACGCGGGCCCGCCCGAGGACGACGCCGCGACGCCTCCTCCCCCGCCGCCTCCCCCGCCCGCGGACGCCGGCGTGGTCGACGCCGGCCCGCCCGTGGTCACCTGCGGCACGGCGAACCCAGCGAAGGGCTTCATCGCCTCGGTGTCGGTCAACGTCGGCGGCGTGGCGCGCACGTACGCGCTCACCGTGCCGGCGAGCTACGTGAGCACGAAGCGCTACCCGCTCGTCGTGGGCTTCCATGGCGACGGCGGCAACGGCGCAGGGTACCGCTCCGCGTTCCCCATCGAGGCCCAGGCGGGCGCCAACGCGATCTTCGCGTGGCCGAACGGCACGAACAACCATCGCGGCCACTCGTTCGACCAGTTCAACAGCCCGCCGGCGGCGAACCCGGACGTCGCGTTCTTCGACGCGATGACCGCGGCCATCAAGCGCACCTACTGCATCGACGCGGCGCGGGTCTACGTGCATGGGTCGAGCGGCGGCGCGTACTTCACGAACCAGCTCGCGCGCTGGCGGAACAGCGCGATCCGCGCGATCGCGCCGCAGTCGGGCGGGGGCCCGTTCGGAAACGGCGCGAGCGATTTCGACCCCGCGACCGGCTCGCTCAAGCTCACCGGCCCCATGGCCGCGCTCATCGTCCACGGCCAGGCCGACACGTCGGTCTTGCCCGCCGAGGGCCTGAAGAGCCTCGCGTACTGGCGCCTCGCCAACGGCTCCACCGCGGGCGACACCGCCACCACGCCCACGCCCTGCCGCAAGCAGAACGGCGGCACGAAGCGCCTCGTCTACTGCTCGATCCCGGGCCTCGGCCACACGGGGTGGAGCGAAGCACCCGCCGCCATCTGGCAGTTCTTCGCCGCCAACTGACATGGGACCGACCCCCGCGGGCTGAACGGTTGCGGTGCGCGGAGCCTGCCTCGCGGCCTGTCGTCGCGACCTCGACGGCGAGCCCGCCCGGCGGGCTTTGAGGGGGTTGATCGCAGGATTTCACTGCCCCGGGCTTCACAGCCCGGGGCGGATATCGCGCGTCGCCGCGCCTACTTCTTGAGCGCGACGCTGCCGACGAGCGCGTCGAACTCGGCGTGGGCGGCCTTCACGCTCTTCACGGGGCCCGTGAGCTTGAAAAAGTGAGGCATTCCAGGTGTTTGAACGATCGCGCCGAGCATGGCCCAGCGCTCCTCCTCGCGCCCCTCGCGCCCCATGCCGCTCACGAACTTGCCCTCGACCTCGACGATCGCGATCGCGAGCGTCCCCACCGTGCGCGTGGACTGCTTGGCGGTCTTCGCGCCCTCGGGCCCAAACTGCCCGATCCAGCGCTGCGCGTTGGCCTCGACCGAACCGCCGGCCTGGGTGATCGTGAGCTCGGGGTCTTCCGCGTCGCCCGGGGCGTGCGGCACGCGGTAGGTGGCGAGGCGCATGGTGCTCGCGTTCGGCACCTGCTGCCAGCGCGGGGGCGCGGTCCACGTGATCGCGCTCGGCGCGACGTCGCCGCCGGCGCCCGGCGCCATCCCCATGACGCCCGCGGGATCGCCGCCCGCCCCGGTGGGCGGGTGGCCCGGCGGGAGCCCCTCGGAGCCCATGCCGCCCATCCCAGGACCGCCACCTGGCCCGGACGGACCCATGAGCCCACCGCCGCCCATCGGCGGCTGCGGGGGAGGGCTCTCCGCGATCGGCGGGGCCGGCGCCGCGGGAGCGAACGAGCGCCCGGCGGCGAACGAGCCGGCGCCCACGAGCATGGCCACCGCGAGCAGGGTCGTCAGGCTGAAGCGCACGGGCTCCGCCGCCGGCGCCGCGCGCTGCGGCGGGGGCTCGTCCGGCGGGTCGGCCTCGTCGCCTTCGGCTTCTTCTTCTTCGGGGGTCGTCGCGTCGCCCGGGGCCTCGGTCATTCGGGGCGGCTCGGCAGCGAGGTCGGGTTCAGGCACGTGCCGGTGCACGTGGGGTCGAGGCCCTTGATCTGCCGGATCGAGTCCCAGAGCAGCTGCTTCGTGTAGGTTGGGTTGTGCACGCCCAGATCTTTACCACGGGCCACGAGCAGATAGTTGTAGAGCGCGCCGGCCGTCGGCGCGTCGAGCACCTGGTTGCCGCCGCCGACCGCGCTCCCGGGGCGGGCGTCGTCGAGGTGGAACTGGCCGTCGGCGCGCTCGTCGGCCGTGAGCGGACCGTACGGCGCGGCGGCCGAGCGGTCACGCCGAGCCACGTCATCGCCTCCGCGTCGAGCCACGGCCGGAGGCGATCCTCGCCCTGGAGCATCACGAGACCCACCGGCGAGCGCGTCTGGGCGAGGGCGTCGCCCCGCAGGCGCAAAGCTTGCGCGTGCGCGCAGGTCTCGCGCGCCTCGCCGGCGAAGAAGACCGCCACGCACAGCGCAGTTCGCAGTGCGCGCGGCGCTCGAGTGCGCGAGTATCGACCGAGAGTATGGGTGAAGGACACGCTATCGGGTGGCTTGGAGGTTCGGCCGTCGGCTTCGCGACCATCGCGGCGGGCATCCTGCTTGTGCATCTTGTACGCCGAAAACCGATCGATGCGTCGACGAAGCTGTGGCTGCTGATGGGCCTCGGGGTGTTCCCCATCGCGTCGGCCGCCACCACGAACGTCGCGGGCTTCCAGGCCACCCAGTCGCGCGCCTTCTGCGGCTCGTGCCACGTGATGACCCCACACGCGAGCGACTCGCTCGACCCGGCGAGCCGCACGACGTCGGCCATTCACGCGCGCAACAAGTACTTCGGCAAGGACAACTGCTACACGTGCCACAAAGACTACGGCATGTACGGGTACGTCCTCACCAAGATGGGCGGCATGCGTCACGTCGCGCTCTACCTCACCGAGTTTCGTACCATGCCGCTCGAACAGTCGAAGCGCGAGATCCGTATCCTGAAGCCCATCTCGAACCAGACGTGCATGAGCTGCCACACGACCGAGGCGCCCACCTGGGGCGCGCTCGGCGACCACGCCTCGTCCCTCGCCGGCGTGCGCGACGGCTCGGTCTCGTGCGCGAGCCCAGGCTGCCACGGCTACTCCCACCCCAACACGAAGGTGGGCCGCGAGTTCCTGCCCGACGGCGGAGCGCGCCCATGAACCTCCAAGTGAGCCCCGAAGGGGCGAGCGTTGGTCGATGGCGGGCCCGAACCGAAGGTGAGGTGTCGCCATGAACCTCCAAGTGAGCCCCGAAGGGGCGAGCGTTGGTCGATGGCGGGCCCG
>CAZHGG010000860.1:0-3234 GCA_964531755.1 uncultured Polyangiaceae bacterium | reverse complement strand
GGGCGGGGCCCCTGCGCAGGCGCCGACGAGCGCGAGGAGGAGCGTGCAGGCGAGCGCGCGGCGCGCGATGGCAGAGGTCATCCGTGACGAACCTAGCCGCGCCACGGCGGGTCGCTCAAGGGCCATCGGGGGCGGCGGGGGCGGTGGGGAGATCGACTCGCGCCGAGGCGCGTCACAGGCGCCTGTGCGAACACGCCCCGCGCCGGTTGACCCCGCGGGGAATGTTTGCAACGAATGCCCGGTTCCACCTGTCCGCTACTGGAGAGTTTGCATGCGTTCCTTCTTGATCCTTGGCTGCGGGGCCTTTGTCTCCCTTTGCGCGATCGCCTCATGCGGCGCGCCCGCCGGGCAGCTCGGCGAGTCGGTGCGCCCGAAGGCGGCGACAGGCCACGAGGCGCTGGGCGAGGCCAACATCGCGGCGTGCGCGAAGGCCATCGCCGGCGAGCCCCTCGTCGTCGATCTCAAGTCGAGCGAGCGCAGCGATCTCGAGGTCGCGATGCGCGACGGCGTCGTGGTGGTCGGCTTCGACTGCAAGTCCCTCAAGATCGTGAAGAGCTGCTCTGCGCCCGGCGGCTACCGGTTCGCCGGCGTGACGCGGAAGGAGGACGTGGTGCGCATGACCAGCGCCGACGAGCTCGCCGCGAACCTGCCGCTGAGCGGCGCGTCCCTCTCAGCGGGGATGAAGCGCGGCTCCACGCTGGACCTCGCGCTCGTCACCGTGGGCAAGAAGCGCACGACGGCCAGCGAGATCACGAAGTCCGACCTCACCGGCGCCGGCTGCGCCGAGGCCACCCACGTGGTCCGCGGTGTGTACGTGGGCGCGTTCGCGCTCGCCACGGGCACCGAGGGCGAGGTGCGCGCCGTCGCCCAGATCTTCGGCGCGGGCACGGCGGGCTCGAGCGCCGCGGGTAAGAAGACCGAGGCGCGCGACGGCGAGCTGGCGGAGTGCCGAAAGGCGACCCCCGAGGCGAGCGCGCCGCCCGAGCAGTGCGCCGCCATCACGCGGCTCGAGCTCGTCCCCATCCTCGCCGAGAAGAAGGACCCGAAGGACACCCCGAAGACGGAGGGCGCCGAGGCGACCCACCACGCCGTCCCCGCGTGCCCGGAGGGCTTCGCGTGGGACGGCGTGAAGTGCGGCGGCGGCAAGGCCACGGGCAAGGCCTGCAGCGCGGTGACGGGCACCAAGGAGGAGTGCACGGCGAGCTGCTCCGCGGGCAACGCCGAGAGCTGCTACGTGCTCGCCATCTACGGGGACTCGCCGCCGGTCGATGCGTCAGGCAAGGCGTATCGCCGGCCAGCCCCCTCGAGCAAGATGGACAAGGCGGCCCTCCAGAAGAGCTGCGAGCTCGGCTACGCGATCGGCTGCTTGACGGTGGCCCGCGTCGAGAACGAGGTGTTCTACGCGCCGGCGGCCACCCCGGCCGACAAGACCGCAGGGGCGGAGCGCTCCGCCAAGGCCTACCAGGCGGCGTGCGATCTCGGCCACGCCCAAGGCTGCCTCGGGCTCGCGGACTTCCACGACCCCGACCGGCCGGAGCGCGGGATCGCCAAGAGCGTCGACAAGCTCGTCGGGTACGTGAAGCGCGCGTGCGACCTCGGCTACGGCCTGTCCTGTGGCCGCCTCGGCGACATGCACCGCGACGGCAAGGGCGCGAAGGAAGACTCCACGCTCGCCATCGCCGCCTACGAGCGGCAGTGCAGCGCCGGCGGCTACCTCGACGGCGAGGGCTGCTACAAGATCGGGGCGATCTACGAGAGCGGCAAGGGCCTCCGGGCCGACCCCGCGAAGGCGCTCGCCGCGTACGACCGCGCGTGCAGCCTGCGCAACATGGCCGCCTGCATGGCCGGCCACAAGCTCGCGGTGACGTCGGGCGACTCGGGCCGGGCGCGCTCGATGCTCGAGCGCGGGTGCAACAAGGACGTGCGGGGGTGGGACCCGTGCCTCTTGCTGGGCGAGGCGTACGAGAAGGGCAACCTCGGCCTGCAGAAGGACTTCGCGAAGGCGGCCGAGGCCTACGAGTACGGCTGCGCGAAGGGCGCCTGCGGGCGCGCCGGCGAGCTGTATCGACGCGGCGGCAGCGGCCTCACCGCGAACCCCGAGAAGGCGCTCCACGCCTTCGCCACGGGGTGCATGACCTGGAGCGAGCCCAAGGCGTGCGCCGGCCAAGAGGCGCTCCTGAAGGCGAAGGGCAAGGAGGAGCTCCTGAAGTTCTACGAGCTGCGGTGCGAGCAGCGCAGCGATCCCCGCGCGTGCCTCAAGATGCGGGCCGCGGGCGGCAAGCCCAAGGAGGAGACCCTCAAGCGCTACGTCGAGGCGGCGCAGATGGGCTGCCAGCGCATGCACTACGGCGACGAGTGCAAGCTCTGGAAGGAGCTTGGGGGCGCCCCGTCGGCTGCGGAGCTGAAGCAGCCGACCCGCGAGGAGACGCTGAAGAAGGCGCGCGCGGGCCGCAACTAGTCAACATCATTGACGAGAGGCCCGGCCGAGCCCCGGCGGAGCGGAACGGGGCCTCAGGGGGGCCCGCAGAGGAAGCCTGTCACCTTCGTGTAGCTCTCGTCGAAGGTCGCCCCCGTGCAGATCGGGCCCCACGTCGCCGCCTGCGCGGCGATCGCCGCCGCGCAGCCCGGATTCGCCAGAGGGGCACACGGGCCGACCGCCGCGGCGTAGGCTTGGCAGGCCTCGTCGTCGGCGCCTGCCGCGCACGCGTCGCACGCGCTCTCCTGGCAGACTTTGAGCGCCGCGAGCGGGACCGCGCAGTCGGGACGACCGATCGCGAGCGCGGCGCAGCTCGCGGTGTTCAGTCCTAGCGCCCCGTCCTCCGAGAAGGGGAGGAGCGCTCCGAGCGGGACGTTGGCGGGGACGTCACCGCGCAGCGCTCCCTGGATGCACCGCGCGCAGGCCGGGTTCGCGTCGATGAACGCCGTGCAGGCCACCGCCGGGGGCCGATCGAGGCACGCGACCTTCAGGGCGGCGATCTGCGCGGCGGTGCACAGCGAAGGCGACACGCTCGGAGCCACCCCAACGAGCTTTAGGGCGCGGGCCTCGTCATAGCACCCTGGCGGCGTGCCCGCGTCCCGGCGCCCGCTGTCGGGCGGCGCGCCGTCGGGCGCGGCGTCCCCGGCGTCGCTCGGTGGCGGCGGCGGCGGCGGCGGTGGGGACGCCAATGCCGCCAGCCCACCCCGCCGCACGGAGCGCCAAGCCCCAGACACGCCCATCACGATGTGGGACCCCCC
>CAZHGG010000859.1:0-3237 GCA_964531755.1 uncultured Polyangiaceae bacterium | reverse complement strand
GGTGTCGTCCCACAGCTCCGGGCCCGTGGTCTTCTCGTGGATGCCGGGGTTGGCCGGGTTCTCGAACTGCCGCATCAGGTGCAGCGTAGGGTCGGCCTTCGCGAGCTCCTCGGCCTTGGCGATGGCGCCCTTCATGCCCTGCGCGCCCGGGGTGAGCACGAGCTCCGCGCCAAACGCGACGAGCACCTTGCGGCGCTCGAGGCTCATCGTGTCGGGCATCGCCAGCACGCAGCGGTACCCGCGCGCGGCCGCGGCGAACGCGAGCGCGATGCCGGTGTTGCCGCTCGTGGCCTCGACGATGCCGCCGCCCGCGCGGAGCAGGCCCTGCTCCTCCGCGTCCCACACCATCGACGCGCCGATGCGGCACTTCACCGAATACGCCGGGTTCCGCCCCTCGATCTTCGCGAGCACGCGCGCGCCGGCGCCCTTCGCGAGCCGCCGGAGCTCCACGAGCGGT
Organism: uncultured Polyangiaceae bacterium; assembly: GCA_964531755.1. Classification (GTDB taxonomy): domain Bacteria; phylum Myxococcota_A; class Polyangia; order Polyangiales; family Polyangiaceae; genus JAAFHV01. The sequence goes on along the minus strand of CAZHGG010000859.1, from coordinate 2,780 downwards.
GTGCGGCCAATGCTTCGGGAGTTGTCCTCGTAAATGCGCGCCATGGTGCCCTCCGCCGGGTGTTCGTTATACTGGAAACTCAGATGTTATAGTGAACACCGGTCGCCCGCAAGCCTACCGGGACAGCGCGGCGCGAAGCTCGGCCGCGCGGACGGTGTTCTCGAGCAGGCACGCGATCGTCCTCGGCCCGAGGCCGCCCGGCACGGGCGTGATGGCCGAGGCCCGCTCGGACGCCTGCGCGAAGTGCACGTCGCCGACGAGGCGCGTCTTGCCGGGTTCATCTGGGCGAGGCACGCGGTTGATGCCCACGTCGAGCACGACCGCGCCCTCGCGCACGTACTCTCCCGTGAGCAGCTCGGGCCGGCCCACGGCGGCGACGAGCACGTCGGCCTCGCGGCACAGGGCGGCGAGGTCGCGCGTGCGCGAGTGCGCGACCGTGACGGTGGCGCTCTCGGCGAGCAGGAGCTGGGCCACGGGCTTGCCCACGATGTTGCTGCGGCCGACGACCACCGCGCGCAGCCCCGCGAGCGCGACGCCGGCCACGGACAGGATGCGCATGCACCCGAGCGGCGTGCACGGCACGAGGCGCGGCCGGCCGAGGGAGAGGAGGCCCACGTTCTCGGGGTGGAAGCCGTCGACGTCCTTCCAAGGCGAGATCGCCTCCAGCACCGGCGCCTCGCGGATGTGCTTCGGCAGCGGGAGCTGCACGAGGATCCCGTCGACCGCGTCGTCGGCCGAGAGCTGCGCGAGCAGCGCGAGGAGCGCCGCCTCCGAGGTGTCCGCGGGCAAGCGGTGCACGCGCCCTCGCACGCCCACCTCGGCGGAGGCCTTCTCCTTCGCGCCCACGTACACCTGGCTGGCGGGGTCGTCCCCCACGAGCACCACGTCGAGGCCCGGCGGCCGCCCGGCCGAGGCGGTGAAGGCTGCGACGCGGTCCTTCACCGCGAGGCGAACCGACTCGGCGATCTTCTTCCCGTCCAGGATGGTGGCCATGGCGCGCAGGCTAGATCAGCGCGCCAGGAACGGGCCCGAATTTTCAGTCACTCGACGCGGCTGTCGCGGGCCGCCGCGTGGGCGCTCGCCACTTGTGGATGAGGGCCGCCGCCACGAGCAGGCCGAGGCCGATGAGCTGCGAGGTCGAGAGGCCGAGGGCGCCGCCGCGCGCGTCGCGCCGGAGGATCTCCACGAGGAAGCGCGCGGCGGGGTAGAGCACCATGAACGCGACGAACACCTGCCCGTCGTAGCGCTTGCGCGGCAGCACGTAGAAGAGACAGAACGCGGCGATCGCCAGCGAGAACGCGCTCTCGTAGATTTGTGTAGAGTGCACGGGATGGCTCCACTCGCGCGACGACGCGAGCTCCCCGAGCTTCGCCTGGGCCTCGCTCGCCGGGCTCCGCGGCGGGAACGAGAGCGCGAAGGGCAGGTCGGAGCGCGCCCCGAAGCAGCAGCCGGCGAGCAGGCAGCCCATGCGGCCGAAGGCGAGCCCCATGGGGATCGCGAAGCCGGCCATGTCCGCGGCCTTCCAGAAGGGGAACTTGTCGCGGCGCAGCAGCACGACGGCCGCCCCCGTGGCGCCCAGGAACCCGCCGTAATACGTGAGCCCGCCGGCCCAGAACTTCGCCCACGCGAAGCAGTCGGTCTGCGACGGGTGGCAGGTGCGGGCCGCCTCGTCCCACACGCCCTGGTACCGCGACGAGAGGCACTCGGCCCGCTCGAGCGGCCAGCTCACCTTCGAGGGGTCCGTGCACAGGTGCACGTAGTCCATGAAGTAGCCGTCCGCGACCACGTGCAGGAGGCGCGACGCGACGACGCCCGAGAGGAGCATCGCGAGCGAGAGGTCGACGATGACGTCGGGGTTGTGGCCGATGCGCCGCGCCCACAGCACGCCTAGCGCCGTGGCGAAGACGAAGCCGGTGAGGAGGAGGACGAAGTAAGACGGGAAGCCGACGTCGAAGAGACGAAACAGCTCCGGTCTCAAGCGTCTTCCTTCGCCACCTCGCCCTCGGGCGGGGCCTCCGGGGGGGTGTCGGTCGAGGGCGGCGGCTCGAGCGCGGGCGCTTCGACCGCGGGCCCGTCGACCGCGGGGACGAGGACGGCTTGCGCGGGTAGCGCCGCCTCCGGGCGCCCGCGGCGCGCGGTGAACATGTCGACCGCCATGAGCGCGACGCCCACGCAGATGGCCACGTCGGCCACGTTGAACGTGGGCCAGTGATCGGTGATGTAGTGGCCAGGCACGTGCTTGGCGATGAAGGTGTTCATCGCGCGCACCCACTCGGCCCGGTAGTCGATGAAGTCGATGACGTGACCGTAGCGGACGCGATCGAACACGTTCCCGAGCGCGCCACCGAGCACGAGCGGGAGGCCCCAGCGGAGCGCGTGTTGGCGCGGGGTGAGGCGGCGGTAGAGCGTCATGATGAACGCGATCGCTGCGACCGAGACCAGGAGGAAGAACGGGCGGCGGACGTTCTCGCTCTGGCCCTGCAGGAGGCCCCACGCGCCGCCCTTGTTCTTCGCGAGGATGAACATGAGGTGGTCGTCGAGCACGGTGACGAACCCCGGGTAGCCGTCGAGGGCCTTCTCGGCCCAGAGCTTCGAGGCGACGTCGGCCACGAGCGACACGGTCGCGACGACGAACAGGAACGAGCGCGAGGGCCGGCCGGAGAGCGGATCGGCGATCTTTTTGGCGGTGAACTGCGGCGGCTCGAGGCGCGACTCGCCCGGCGCGAGCAGCGCGGGCTCCGGCGGCGGGGGCGGCGCGGCCTCTGCCTGCGCGGGCGGCG
>CAZHGG010000858.1:1425-3237 GCA_964531755.1 uncultured Polyangiaceae bacterium | reverse complement strand
CCGCGGGGGGCCCCCGCCCCCGCCGCCGGCCCCCGCCGCCGCCCAGCGCCGCGCCGAGGCCGCCCGCCAGCTCGACGCGGGGACGGGTCGGGTGCTCGAGCTCCGCGCGCGCGCCGGCGAGCCCGTCGCCTTGCCCGTCGTGCCGGGGGTGCTCAGCGCGCGCGAGCCCGCAGAGGGCGGCGCGGACCTCATCCCGCTCCGCGCCGCGGGCGTGCCGGTGCTCGACGCGCGCCAGGACATGAGCACCTACTTCGACGTGCACCACACCGCGCGCGACACGCCCGACCAGCTCCGCGAGCCCGACCTCGCGCAGGCGACCGGCGCGGTGATCGCGCTCCTGCGGTTCGCGACGGCGTCGTCGACTCGCCTCGCGCGCATCCCCGCCGAGGAGCGCGCCCGCCCCTCCCACGAGACCCTGAGGCCTCCGGCGCCCACCGTGAGACCTCGGTGATCCACGCGGCGGCGCTTTTGTGGGTCGCTATCGCCGCGAAAATCCGCGACAATTAGCGATTCGCAGCCGACGGGCACCATGTGCACCGATGTAGGCAAGCTAGCACGGTTCTCGCAAAGGAGGCGCCCCATGACCGATCTCGCCCGTCCCTTCCGCTTCGCCCTCCTCGCCATGCTCGCGGCGGCGTCCCCTTTGGCCGCGGGCTGCAGCGCGGCCGTCGACCCCGCGGCCGAGCAACCGGAGGAGGACGTCTCGACCGACAACATCACGAGCGTCGTCCACTCGTCGGTCAAGAACCAGAGCATCGGCAACTGCTGGATCTACGCCCACATCGGCTGGGTCGAGTCGCTGAACAAGCGCGCCACGAACACCGAGCTGAACCTCTCCGAGAGCTACGCCACGTATTGGGACTGGTTCACCAAGATCACGAGCTGGCCCGACACGGCGCTCAGCGACAAGGGCGAGTTCTCGGCGGGTGGCACCTGGTCGCTCTTCCGCTGGGAGGTCGCGCGCTATGGCGCGATGCTCGAGTCCGACTTCATCCCCGAGGAGGCCAACGACCCGCGCTCGTCGCGGCAGGGCTCGGCCATCCGCGCCATCACCGCGTCGCTGAAGGACGGCGCGCTGAAGACCGTCGAGGCGCGCCGTGATCGCAAGCTCGTGCGCGCCGAGCTCGACAAGGCGTTTGGGCTGAGCCCCGAGGTGGTGAAGAAGCTCGACGACGTCTTCGGCCAGACCGCCGCGGGCTCGGCCACGGGCGCCGGCTCGGTCAAGCGCAAGGCGGCGGGCGTGCTTGGCCCGACCGACATCGCCATCGCGTGGCCCAACGCGCGAAACCAGGGCGCGGACGCGACGGGGAAGCTCTCCGACGCCGTCGCCCCGAGCGGCCCGTCGATTTGGAACGAGGTCAAATACCCGGAGGACGCGACCCCGCGCCGCACCTTCCAGATCCGCGTTCAGAAGGCGCTCCACGACCACGCGCCGGTGCTCACCTGGTGGAACGTCGACTTCAACGCGCTGAGCGGCTCGCGCTTCTCGAAGGAACAGCTCGACGCGCGCGGCAAGGGCCGCACCGGCGGGCACATGACGCTCGGCTTCGACTACCAGGCGAAGCTCGCGGACGGCACGGTGCTCAAGGCCGGCGTCGACGTGAGCGACCGCACGGTGCTCCAGAAGGCGCTGTCGCCCGACACCACGATCGAGTTTCTTCGCGTGAAGAACTCGTGGGGCGGCACCGGCCTGCCTGGCCTCGACTCCGCGCCGCCCTCTGGCTACTACGACCTGGACATGGCGTATCTCGACGCGAAGGTCGCCGACGGCTACGGCCTCGTCGCCGTCATCCTCCCGCCGGCGTACTGAGC
>CAZHGG010000858.1:0-1325 GCA_964531755.1 uncultured Polyangiaceae bacterium | reverse complement strand
TCGCCCGTTGGAGTCGCTTGCATTCTACAAGAAAAAAACGGGCTCGACGGGCGGCGCGAGCCGCTCAGAAGATGACGTCGTCGGCGATGTAGATCGCGGCGGGGAAGCCGGGGTTGGCGATGTTGGCGTCGGGCGAATAGGCGATCTCCGCGCGGAAGAGCGCGGCCTCGCCCCAGAGCACGAGCAGTCCGCCACCCATCCCGGTCTTCAGGCCGAGCGTGCGCCCGTCGCGGGGGTCGTTGAAGCGGTAGTTCATCCACACGCGGCCGGCGTCGAGGAACGCGTCGAGCCCGAACTTGAGCGACTGGCCGAAGGGCCGGACGCCAAACAGGAGGCGCCGGAGCTCGAGGTTCGCGAGCGTCTTGAGGCGCCCGTAGTAGAGCGCGGCGGGCACGCCGCGGACGCCGTCATCGCCGCCGATCGCCGCGGAGGGCGTGAACGAGCCGTATTGGCTGAGGTCGAACACGGGGGCGTGTCCCGCGAGCCCGTCGACCACGAGGCGCATGGCGAGCGTGATCCCGCCCGGCAGCGGCCGGTAATGGCGGAGGGCCAGGTGGGCGCCGCCGTGGGTCGCCTCGGTGTCGGGGGTGACCGCGGCGACGCGGAGCGAGAGCTCGTGGAACGAGCCCCGCGACGTGAGGATCTCGCGGTCGCGCGAGTCGTAGAGGACCCCGAAGGACGGCACGACGATCGCTTGGAGCCCCGCGCCGTAGGCGTACCGGTCGCCGGTCGGCGTCCTGGCGGCGAGATCCCGCTCGAGCGCGGAGCCCGGGTACGGCTGCGCGTGGAGGGCGCGCACCTGGAGGCCGACCTGCCCCGTCCACGTGTCGTTCGCCCGCCCCGGCGGCGGGCTCGGCTCCCCCGGGCGGTGGCCGAGCGGGAACCGGAGGACGTTGCGGAGGCGCACCTCCTCGTTGACGTATTGGTTGCGCGCGAGGTCGTCGGTCGTCACCGTGGCCGCGTCGGGCACGGCCTGGTTGCCGAGCCCGAAGTAGAGCTCGTTCACAGTACGCGTGTAGAATGCACCAAATTGGTAGCGGTACGCCGAGCCGAAGATGCGCGGCACGTCGAGGCGACCACCCCAGCCCTGCTGGACGAGCTCGGCGCCGCGCGGGCCGCTCTTCACGCTGGTCGACGCGATGACGTCGAGCTGCCAGAGGTAGGGCTTCACCCGGTCGCCGAGGCGCGTGAGGACCGCGGTCGCGCCGAAGAGGACGCCGATGTCCGAACCGCCCCCGATGACCTGCAGCTCCGCCCTCTCTGTGCGTCGGGTAGGGTCCTGGGCCGGCTCCTCCGAGCCCGGCTCGGCGCCCGCGGGAGGCGGT
>CAZHGG010000857.1:0-3237 GCA_964531755.1 uncultured Polyangiaceae bacterium | reverse complement strand
GAACAGTGAGGCTCCTCCCACCGGCGCCGAAAAAGGAGCACCCCCGCGCTCCTCTCGCCGGCTAGGCGTGGGTTGACGCGCGCGCGTCACGCGGGGAGCGCGACCGCGGGCACACCCCGCCTCACGAGGTACTCCTCGGGCCGGAACGTGGCGGTCTCGCGCCGAAACGTGAACGTGAAGCCAGGATAAATCGTGGTGTTCTTGCCGCGCGCGTCGAGGTACCAGCTCTCGCAGCCCGAGGCCCACACAGTGCGGCCGAGCGCCGCCTCGAGGGCGTCGTTGTACGTGCGCTGCACCTCCGGGCGCACATCGACGCTCGAGACGCCCGCCGCGCTCATGTGGCGCAGGCACGACATCACATACCGAATTTGCGCTTCGATCATGAGCACCACCGAGCTGTGGCCGAGGGCGGTGTTGGGACCGAGCAGCGTGAACAAGTTGGGATATCCCGACACGGTCGTGCCGCGGTACGCGGAGGTGTCGCGCCGCCACTCGGCGCCGAGCTCGCGCCCGTCGCGCCCGTGCACCGTCAAGCTGCCGAGGGCCGCCTGCACCGAGAAGCCCGTGCCGTGGATGAGCGCGTCGAGGCCAATCTGCCGCCCCGACGCGAGCCGCACGCCCCCGCGCGTGACCTCGGCGAGCGCGTCGGTCACCACCTCCACGTTGGGCCGCTCGAGCGCGGGGTAGTAGTCGTTCGACACGAGGATGCGCTTGCACCCGGGCACGTAGCGCGGCGTGACGATCTCGCGCAGGCGCGGGCTGCGAATGCTCTTGCGGATGTGGCGCCGGCCGAGCGCCGCCGCGAGCTTCATGAGCCCGGGCGCGCGCGTGAAGAGCAGCGCGCGGCTCTCGGCGCGCCAGTAGATGGCCTCGCGGTAGAGCCGGCGCAGCGGCGGGAGGCGCTCGAGCGCGGCCTTCTCGAGCTCGGAGAAGGCGCGATCGGGCTTGGGCAAAATCCACGGCGGCGTGCGCTGGAACACGGTGAGCTGCGCCGCGCGGGCCTGCACGTGCGGGATGAACTGGATGGCGCTCGCGCCGGTGCCGATGACGCCCACGCGCTTGCCCTCGAGCGGGTAGTCGTGGTCCCACGTGGCCGAGTGAAACTGCTTGCCCTCGAACGCCTCGAGGCCCGGCACCTTCGCGTACGTCGGGTTGCTGAGCGCGCCTATCCCCGACACGAGCACGCGCGCGCGGAACGTGTCGCCCGCGGCGGTGACGATCGCCCAGGTCTGCGTGTCCTCGTCCCACGTCGCCGAGCGCGCGTCCTGGCCAAAGCGGATGTGGGGCCCGAGGCCGTGGCGCTCGGCGCAGCCCTCGAGGTAGCGGAGGATCTCGTCGTGAGGAGAGTACGCGCGCGTCCACCGGGGGTTCGGCTCGGAGGCGAACGAGTAGAGGTGCGAGGGCACGTCGCACGCGCAGCCCGGGTAGTGGTTGTCGCGCCACGTGCCGCCGAGGTGCGAGGCGCGCTCGAGCAGCGCGAAGTCGTGGAGGCCGGCCGCCTTGAGCTGCATCGCGAGGCCGAGCCCCGAGAAGCCGGTGCCGAGGATGAGCACCGAGAGCGTCTGGGGGGAGGCCTTCGCGGCGCGCGCGCCGGCGCCCTCGGCGCTCGGTGGGGTGGGCGGGCCGACCCCGTCGGGGCCCCTGCGGAGCGCTTCGTGGGGGGGCGTGGAGGGGAGGCCAGGCTCGCTCATGACCGCGAAGCTAGCCTCTATTGAACGAAAGTCAATAGCGCCCAGCCGGGTCGCCCGATCTCTTCGTGAGGGCGCGAGTCGGCTCTTTCAAGGCGAGTGTGCACCATGCTAGAGCGGCGCTCACAACCGCCGTGGCCAGGGTAGGCCGCTTGATGAAAGAGGAACGAATGAAACTCGGGCGCACACTCTCTTTGCCCATCGTGTTCGGTATGCTCGCGAGCCCCTTGCTCATGGACTGCGGCGCCATCCCGAAGGTCCCAGGGCCTCTCGGCGATATCGCCGCCGCGGGGAGCTGCCCCGAGCTGAACGTCGAGGCCCTCTCTAGCCTCGACTTCGCCAAGGAGTTCAAGATCTCCGCGGAGGCGGGCGCCAAGCTCAAGGCCGGCGTCATCGCCAGCATCGAGATCAAGGAGTTCGCCGCCAAGATCGACGCCGATCTCCTCACGGCGTGCGGCGGCATCGCGAAGGACCTCGGCGACGCCACCCAGTTCAAGACCGGGGAGGAGGCCTGCAAGGCCGCCGCCAAGGCCATGGGCGACGTGAAGGGCAAGATCGGCGCGAACGCGAAGATCGCCCTCGTGGTGAAGGCGCCGGTCTGCCGCGCCGACATGAGCGTGATGGCCGACTGCGCCGCCAAGTGCGACGCGAAGGTGTCCGGCGGCAGCGCGAAGGTCGAGTGCGAGCCGGGCAAGCTCTCGGGCTCCTGCGACGCGCAGTGCGAGGGCTCGTGCGAGGTCGAGGCCGGCGCCAAGTGCGACGGCGAGTGCAGCGGCAAGTGCGACGCCGCCATGAAGGGCTCGTGCTCGGGCAACTGCACCGGCAAGTGCGACGGCAAGGACTCGAAGGGCGCCGCGTGCGCGGGCACCTGCGACGGCAAGTGCGACGCGACCGTGACCGGCGAGTGCAAGGGCAAGTGTGGTGGCAGCTGCAAGCTCAAGGCGGCCGCGAAGTGCGAGGGCACCTGCGGCGGCAAGTGCTCGGCGGAGATGAAGGCGCCGAAGTGCAACGGCGAGGTCAAGCCGCCGGAGATGAGCGCGGAGTGCAAGGGCCAGTGCGACGCGAAGGTGTCGGCGAAGGCCGAGTGCACGCCGGCGTCGGTCGGCGTGGTCATCACGGGCGCGGCGGACGCGAAGGCCGCGGCCGACTTCAAGGCCACGATCGAGAAGAACCTCCCGATCGTGCTCAAGGTCGCCGTCGGCCTCGCCACCTCCGCCCCGAAGGTCGCGATGAGCGGCAAGGCGGCGGTCGAGGGCGTGCAGGCGAGCATCAAGGACATCGCGGCGAGCGCGGGCGCGGCCCAGGGCGCGATGGTCACCGGGCGGCTCACCAACTGCTTCGCGGGCCCCTTCAAGGGCGCGATCGACGGTGCGGCGAGCATCCAGGCGAACGTGAGCGTCTCGGTCGACGTCAAGGCGAGCGCCTCGGCGAGCGGCGGCGGCAGCGCGGGCGCGAAGAAGTGAGCTGACGGCTCACGACCGCGAGATCCGTGCAGACTGCACGGGCCCCGGGCGCGACACGAGGTCCGTGCAGACTGCACGGGCCTCGC
>CAZHGG010000856.1:0-3240 GCA_964531755.1 uncultured Polyangiaceae bacterium | reverse complement strand
CCGCGCTCCGCGCCGTGCAGCAGGGCCTCGCCAACTGAGCGGTCTTGCAAGTCCCGGCTCGCACGCACCGCGGGCAGATACCGCGGCGCTGACGGCCTGCAGCGCGGGATTTGCCCGCGGGCTGAAGCCCGGGGCAGGGAGAGCTCACGGTGGCGTTGCGCGAAGCCCGCCGCAGCGGCGGGCTCTATCGGCTCTCGTCGCGACCTCAACGGCGAGCCCGCCCCGCGGGCTTTACCGCGTTGATCCCGCGATTCTACTGCCCCGGGCTTCAGCCCGTGGGCAGATACTGCGGCGCTGACCGCCTGCAGAGTCGTGAGCGCGATCGGCCGGCGGATTTGCCCCGCTCTGCGCGAACCTCCGCTACAACTTGGGAGCACCCGGGCGACGCGTCGCCTGGCGTCGCGCGATCCCGCGCCGCTCGCTTGCTCCGTACCCCGACCGAAGAACGAACCCGATGCGATCACTCCTTCGATTTCCGTTTCAGCGCGCGCTCTCGTGCGTGCTCCTGGGCTCGGTCCTGGCCGCGTCGGTCCCCCCCGTGGCGCTCGCCCAACCCCGGGCCGCCAAGGTGAAGACCAAGACCATCCGCGAGGACCTGCCGGCGTCGGTCCACACCAAGTGGGACACGGCGCTCGTCCTCTTCGGCGCCGGCAACTGGGGCGCCGCGCGCACCGAGTTCCTCGACGTGTACAACGAGTCGAAGAACCCGCGCGTGCTCTTCAACGTCGCGATCTGCGAGAAGAACACGGGGCAGTACGCCCGCGCGATCACCACGCTGAAGCGGGAGCTCGCGGAGGCCGCCGGCAAGCTCGACGCCGCCGAAGAGGCGCGCGTCAAGGACACGGCCGCCGGCCTCGAGACCTTCGTGGTGGAGGTGCCCATCACCGTGTCGGAGCCGGGCGCGAAGGTCTTCGTCGACGACGTGGAGGTGGGCGTCTCCCCCGTGCCGCCGCAGCGGGTCGACATCGGCGAGCGCCGCTTCGCGGCGAAGAAGCCAGGCTTCATCGACGCCACCGCCGTCCGGTCGCTCCCGCAGGGCAAGAAGCCCGAGCCCGTGGAGCTGAAGCTCGAGGCGGTGGCGAAGCTCACGACGGTCACCGTGCAGGTGAGCGGGGCGCCCAACGCCACGGTCCGCGTCGACGGCAAAGAGGTGGGCGCGGCGCCCTACACCGGCCGCCTCGTGGTGCGCGCCGAGCCCTACGTGGTCGAGGCGTCGGCGCCCGGCTTCTCCACGGCCAAGCAGTCGGTCTTCCTCAAGGAGGGCGAGTCCGCCGCCGTCACCCTCGGGCTCTCGAAGGAGCAGCGCCAGGGCAAGCTCATCGTCGTCGCCAAGCCCGAGGGGGCGGTCATCCTCATCGACGGCAAGGTCGTCGGCTCGACGCGGTTCGAAGGCGCGGTCGACGCCGGGCCCCACGTCGTGACCGCCAAGAAGGGCGGGTATTACACGTTCAACCTCGACGTCGAGGTGCCCAAGGGCGGCGAGCGCAAGGTGACCGCCGCGCTGAACGAGGACAAGCAGCCGAGCTTCGTGCCGTGGCTCATCGGCACCGTGGTCGTCATCGGCGTGGGCATCGGCGCCGCCGCGGTGCTCTTCGCCCCGAAGGACCAGGACCCGTACCGTGGCACGCTCCCGCCTTTCATCGTAGAGCACCAGTAGGCGCTCGCGCGCGGCCCCTTCCGCGCGCCGGCGCACCGCTTCCCTTCGTCGCTTCCGTCGTCCCCTCTGGAGAGTGTTGCACCATGAGCCTCCGTCGCGCCGTTACGCTTGGCATCGTCTCCCTCGCTGGGCTCGCGTGGTCCGGGTGTGAAGGAAAGAAGCAGACCGAGTTCGTCGCCGGCATCTCCACGCAGGTCCGCGTCCCGAAGGACCTGAAGACCATCCGGGTCGACGTCCTCGTCGGCGGCACCCAGGTCAAGTGCGACAGCTACCGCGTCTACGACGGCAAGGTGCAGCTCCCGAAGACGCTCGGCACGCTCCCGGTCAGCGCCGACAACCGCGGCCTGCCCGTGACCATCACCGTCGCCGGCTACTCCGAGGAGCGCCTCGAGGCCACCCCGATCGACCAGTTCGCCGACTGCGTGAACACGCGCATCGAGCTGGGCACGAACCCCGCGAAGGGGCGCATCCTCCGCTCCACGCGCCAGACCTACTCGCCGGACAAGATCATCTTCCTGCCGATGCCGCTCTCGTTCGCGTGTTTCGACAAGATCGACTGCAAGGCCGAGGAGACCTGCAAGGCGGGCCGGTGCGCCCCGATGGACGCCGATCCCGCCAAGCTCGCCGAGTTCTCCGAGGCCATGGTGAACGGCGCCGCCGCGACGTGCTTCAGCATCGAGCGGTGCATCACGCCCACGGGGCAGACCCCCTTCGTGATCGACCCAGCCAAGTGCCTCTACGCGCACCCCGGCTCGGTCGGCGCGCCGTCGCTCCCCGCGCCCGCGCCCGCCATCCCGAAGGACGGCGACGGCCTCAACGTCCGCGCGTTCTTCGACGGCGGGGAGCTCGCCGAGGTGCTCGACTTCGACGCGGAGGAGGGCTTCTTCGTGCCCGACCCCGCGAAGCCCCAGCAGTTCCAGCTCGCCCCTGGCCTCTGCGATTTGGTCAAGGGGGTTGACGACAAGGGCAAGCCCACCGCCCACCGCATCAGCGGCCTGCTCAGCTCGGGCCTCTGCCAGTCGAAATCGCAGCGCCAGCCCATCTGCGAGGGCGAGGCGAACAAGCTCATGGCCGGCAACGAGGGCGGCGCCGTGACGCCCCTCGAGGGCTCTTGCCAGACCTTCGAGATCAAGCCCACGCCGAACGCGCTCCTCGTGCTGCTCGACGGGTCGGTGCGCCTCTCCGACTTCTACAGCGACACGACCGTGTCGCGCGCCCTCGGGCTGTCGCTCGCCGACCCCGCGTTCGAGGCCACGCAGCTCGGCCTGAAGATCGTCCCGCAGGGCGTCGACTGCAACAACCGCGTGTTCCCCACGCTCGACGTCCCCATGCAGCCGGCGCTGAAGGCCCAGACCGCCATCGCCTCCAAGATCGCCGACTTCGTCTCGAAGAAGTCGGTGCTCGAGCCCATCGCTACTCCGCTGAAGATCGACGCCGCGCTCGACGCCGCCTACTCCAAGCTGAACGAGGCCACGTTCGCGAGCTACAGCCGCAAGGGCGTGCTCATCCTCGGCAACCGCGACTTCGCGGCGACCAAGTGCACGCCGGGGACGAAGCTCGTCGACGTCATCAAGCGCGGCAAG
>CAZHGG010000855.1:0-3240 GCA_964531755.1 uncultured Polyangiaceae bacterium | reverse complement strand
CCGAGCCCGTCGCGCAGCCACTGCACCGCCGCGCCGGCGATGAACGAGCTGCCCTCGAGCGCGTAGGTGGTCTCCCCGCCGATGCGGAACGCGACCGTGGTGACGAGCCCGTGGCGGCTCATCACCGGCCGCTTCCCGACGTTCATGAGGGCGAAGGCGCCGGTGCCGTAGGTGCACTTCGCGTCGCCCTCGTGGAAGCACGCCTGCCCGAAGAGCGCTGCCTGCTGATCTCCCGCGATGCCCGCGATGGGCACGCCGTCCGGGAGGAACGACAGGCCCTCGGTGCGGCCCACGATCTCGGCGCTGCCCACGATCGTGGGCAGCACCTGCGGCGGCACGCGGAAGAGCTCGCACAGCCACGGCTCCCACGCGAGGGACTCGAGCCCCATGAGCAGCGTCCGCGAGGCGTTCGTGGCGTCGGTCACGTGGACCTTCCCGCCGGTGAGGCGCGCGACGAGGAAGCTGTCGATCGTGCCGAACGCGAGCTCCCCGGCCTCCGCCCGCGCGCGGGCGCCGGGCGTGTGATCGAGCAGCCACGCGACCTTCGTGCCGGAGAAGTACGCGTCGAGGACGAGCCCGGTGGCCGCCTTCACCTTGGGCTCGTGCCCGGCCTCCCGGAGCGCCTCGCACGCCGCGGCGGTGCGCCGGCACTGCCACACGATCGCGTTCGCGATGGGCTCGAGGGAGGCCCGCTCCCACACCACTGTCGTCTCGCGCTGGTTCGTGATGCCGATGGCGGCGACGTCGGCGCCCGTGACGCCCGCGGACGCGAGCGCGGCGACCACCGAGCGCTCGACCGAGGCCCAGATGTCGCGGGGGTCGTGCTCCACCCAGCCTGGCTCGGGGAAGTGTTGGGGGAACTCGACCGTCGCGCGGCCGAGCGTCTCGCCTGCGAGCGAGACGACGAGCGCGGTGCTGCCGGTGGTGCCTTGGTCGATGGCGAGGAGGTGCTTGGCCATCCGCCACACTTATCGCCCCTCGCGCGCCTTGGGGAGCCCGCGCGCGCAGGGCAGGCCCGACGCGCCGATTTTTTTTGGCGCCGGGCCTGCCGGCGCCTCTCAGGGCCGCGGCGGGCGAGAGAAGATGGACGAGAGCACGAGCAGCAGGGAGGCGACACCGGCGATGGCGTAGAGGGCCACGGCGCGCGCGTGGTCTCCGCGCCCCTCGAGGGAGAGCGCCGTGAGGCCCGTCGAGATGGCGATCGCCGTGTAGATGAGCTGCCGGCCGATGGTGTAGACGGTGCGCGCGCCCTGCTCGACGCCCCGCACGCGGAGCTCGAGCTCCCCGCGCCGCGCGCGGGTGAGCACCTTGCGGAGGTCGTCGGGGAGCGTGACGGCGCCGAGCGCCATCTCGCGGATCGTCTCGAGCGCGATCTGCCCGTAGTCGCGGTTGCCGAGCACGAACTCTTGGAGATACGGGTTGATGATCCCCATCGGGTTCAGCTCGGGGTCGATCTGGGAGCACGAGCCATAGAGGAGCAGGATGGTGCGCTCGAGCAGCACCCAGTCCTTCGGAATGTGGAACACCCCAGACAGCTCCTTCAGCCCCACGTTCATCTGCCGAAGATCGAGCAGGTTCTCGAGCCCGCGCTGGGGGTCGATCTTGATGTCCTTCAGGTTCAGGCTCTCGAGCTTCACGTCCTCCTGAAAGCGCCTGTGGAAATAGTCGATGATCTTCTCGCTCATCGCCTCGTCGCTCGTGCGCGAGAGGAAGCCCATCTTGCGGAGGGCCTTCACGAGCCGGTCCGTGTCTCGGCGAATGACGCCCTCGAGGAACTCGGGGATGCCCTCGCGCATGGCCGAAGAGAGCTCCGCGACGGCCCCGAAGTCGAGCAGGATGAGGTTGCCCTCCGCGTCGAACATGAGGTTCCCCGGGTGGGGATCGGCGTGGTACACGCCGTCGATGAAGATCATCTGGCAATACGCGCGCACGAGGCGGTTCGCCAGGTCCTTGCGGTCGATGCCGAGCGCGGCCATGCGGCCCACGTCCGCCACCTTGTAGCCCTCCACGAACGTGCTCGTGAGCACTCGCTTGGTGCTCAGCGAGCGGACGGGCGTGGGGAATCGCACGCGCGGATCGCGCTCGAAGTTCTTGGCGATGCGCTCCACGCTGTCGGCCTCGCGCTCGAAGTCGAGCTCGTGGCGCAGCAGGTCCTTGATCTGGTGGTAGTACCCCTCGAGCCCCTGAATGGGCACGAACCACTGGATGATGCGCAGGATGCGGCGGATGGTGACGAGGTCGAGGCGCACGATGCGGTCGATGTCGTGGTGCTGCACCTTCACCGCCACCACCACGCCCTCGCGGGTCACCGCGCGGTGCACCTGGCCTAGGCTGGCGCTCGCGATCGGCTCCTCGTCGAACTCGGCGTAGCACTCCGACACCTTGCGCCCGAGGTCCGACTCGATGCGCCGGGCGATCTCGGCGTACGGGCGCGGCGGCACCTGGTCTTGCAGCCCCTCGAGCTCGCTCCGAAACTCCTCCGGCAGGAAGTTGGCGAGGATCGAGAGCAGCTGGCCGACCTTGATGAAGAGCCCCTGCAGCACCAGGATGGTGCTCTCGACTCGCTTCGCGTTGCGCTTGTGGACGTCGGCGAGGTGGCGCTCCTTGTAGCTCTTGCCCCACAGCCTCGCCTTGAACGAGAGCCACAGGTAGCTCGCGATCACGCGGAAGGTGGTCCAGTACGCGCGAATGAAGCGGTAGCGGCCCGCGCTGACCTTCCGATACCCGCCCTTCGCGGGGCCGGCCGGCGCGACGACCTGCGCACGCCGAGCCAGCGCGGCTCGCGGGGCCGCGACGTCTTGCGGCGGCGTGGTTTCGGTGTGGGCCATGGCGTGGTGTCAGGGTAGCAGGGCCGGGGCCCGTTCTGGGGCGGCGCCGCGATTCAGCCCGCGCTGCGCTCCATCGCGAGCGCGGCGAGGGCGTCGTGGGCCTCGGGCCGGGCGGCGCGGATCGCCGCGTTATCGCGTGTAGGATGCACACGATTGGTGAGGAGCGCGACCCCCACGCGGGCGTCGGGATCGCTCCAGAAGCTCGTGCCGGTGAAGCCGAGGTGGCCGAAGGTGCGGGGCCCGAGCAAGCGACCCACGCTCGAGCCCGCGCCGCTCTTTCCGTCGAACCCCGCGCGGAGCGCGCCCCCCGGGCGGGGCGCGACCATCCACGCGCTCCGACCGGCGAGCCCGAGCGGGTCGGCGGCCACCCCACGCAGGCAGGCCCCCAAGGCCGCGCGCGCCCCCCCGGCAT
>CAZHGG010000854.1:0-3241 GCA_964531755.1 uncultured Polyangiaceae bacterium | reverse complement strand
GCGAAGGAGGCGCAGCCGTGAGCCGCGCGAGCGCCCGCGTCGCCTTCGCGGCGGCCTTCGTGAGCGCGCTCTGGGCGTCGCTCGCCTCCGAGCGCGGCGGCCTGCGCGAGGCCGAGGCCAGCGTGAGCTGCGCGCCGAAGTGCGAGCAGTACTTCGACGCGTGCGTGAAGCAAGCCACCGAGCGGGCCAAGGTCAAGTCGTGCCTCCAGTGCTGCAAGGACACCGAGGACCGCGCGATCGCGGTGAGCGGCGCGCCGGCCGACGCCGAAGAGCTCGCGTCGCTCGAGGAGCTCAAGTTCGGCCGCTGCGTGACCGACGTGGAGTCGAAGCTGCACAGCGAGTGGTTCTGGAACGGCTTCCCTCACACCGCCCGCGAGGCCGCGGCCTACACCCCGCCCGTGAGGCCCGGCTCGGTGGGCGAGGCGCTCCAGAAAAAGTACGGCAAGCCCGCGGCCCCGAGGCCGGGCGAGGAGCCCGCGCGTGTCGACGAGTCGGCGTGCACGAAGGGCTGCGCGCACCGCCCGCAGGAGGCCATCGCGCGCTGCACGGTCGCCCTCACCGCGTGCCTCAGGGCGTGCGCCCCCGCCGGGACGACCTGCCCCAAGAGCTAGCGTAACCATACGAACTTGCTCAAAGATCAGGCGCCGTGGGGGCCGGTCTCCTCGAACACCTTGCGCACGAGGTCGAGGCCGAAGGTCGCCTCGCCGCGGGCCAGGCGCCACACCTCGTCGCGCACCGCGCGGTTCACCGGCGTGGGCACGCCGTGGCGCTCGCCGAGCGCGACGACCTCGCCGTTCAGGAAGTCGACCGCGGGGGCCCGGCCGCGCTCGATCGCCTGCAGCATCGAGCTCCGCATCCGGCGGTAGCGGAAGCCCACGGCGAGCAGCAGCCCGTGCTTCGCGAAGAGCCCGCTCGAGCCGACGGCCTCGCGCTCCTCGGGCGTGAGGGCGATCCACTCGAGATCGATCGTGCCCGACACCTTCTCGAGCGCGACGCCCTCACGGCGCGCGACCTCCACGGTCTCGGTCATGATCTCGAGGGCGAGGCGGCGGATGAACCGGTGCTGCATGAGCGGCCCCAGGCGCTCGCCCGCGAGCGTGCCGATCGACGAGATGGCGCAGTTGATGGCGAGCTTGCTGAAGCGCTTGCCCCGAAGGTTCTGGGTGGTCTCCACGGGGCCGATGGCCTCGAGCGCCTGGGCGAGGTCGCGCGCGTCCGGGTCGAGCGGGCGGCCATCGTAGCGGCCGATCGTGAAGCCCCCGTTCGCCGTGCGATCGTAGACGCCCGGCTCCGGCATCGCGCCGCCCCACGCCACCACCGCGCCGTACACGCGGTCGCGTCCGCCTTCGCCCAGCGTGGCCTCGACCCGCGGCTCGCAGAGGCCGTTCTGCAGGCACACCATCTTGCCGCCGGGAGCGAGCGCGCCCATCGCCTGGCGCGCCGCCTCCTCGACCTGCGGGGGCTGCACGGCCAGGATCACGAAGTCGAACGGCCCGTCCGGCACGCTCCGCGCGATGGTGCCGGGCACCGCGCGCTCGACGTCGTCGCCGCGCACGCGAAAGCCCGAGGCGGCGACCGCGGACGCGATCGCGTCGTTCGTGGTCACGCAGACGACGTCGTGCCCGGTCTCGAGGAGGTGGGCCGTCACGAGCCCGCCGAGCCCGCCGGCGCCCATCACGAGGAAGCGTGGTCCGCTCATCCTCGCGATACTACGCCAAGTGCGCGCGAACTTCGCCCTCGCGCGCGCTCGGCGCGGCGTCGCGCTCGTCGTCGGGGACCCACCCGTTCTTGCGAAGAAACACGCGCAGCCGCCCGAGCGCCTCGGTCGCGTGCAGGTGCGCGACGTAGGTCTCGCCGAGCGGCACGAACGGGTCGTCGCGACCGACGAGCACGACGCGCGCGACGTCGAGCTCCGGCCCAGGCCGCGCCTCGAGCAACCGCAGGGCGGGCACCGCGCTCCCGCTCTCCTGAAGGGGCTGGATGGTCCTCGTGTCGAGCCGCACGTCCAGCAGGTCGCGGAGCGGGATGCTCACGGCGACCTTCCCGTCCGCGCGCGTCGACACCGTGAGATCGCCGGAGGCGACGCGGAGCAGGAAGCCTCCCTCGCGCGGCCGACGCCACCACGCGAGCGCGCCCGCCGCGGAGGCGACGAGGCCCGCGAGGCCGGCCTCCGGGCTCACCACGGCCGACAGCACGACGGCGACGGCCGGCGGCAGCGCGAAGAGCTGGAGCCACAGCGCGTAGGTGGTGCTGCGCCGCGCGTCCGAGATCTCGAGGACGAGCTCCGACGGCGCGGCCTCGGCGGGCGAGGGCTCGGCGGGCTCGCGGTACACGCCTTGGTCGTAGCACGCGCCTCCGCCTCGACGCGGCCGAACCCCCTCGACAGGAGCGGCGCCCCCTGGTTGCCTCGCCTCATGGCGCTCGTTGGCATCCTGGGCAAGCCGTTCGTCGACCTCGAGCCGTTCGTCGACCAAGCCGCGCTCGCGGCGCTCGACCTCGAGGTGTGCCTCGGCCTCGCGCGGGTCTCGACCTTCGTGACGGGCGGGAGCCACAAGAGCATGGGCATCGTGCCCGCCCACCTCGCCGACGACCCGTACGTCGACTACGGGCAGGCCATCGCCGCCATGAGCCGCGACGAGTTCATCGTGTTCGCGTCGCTCTCCGACACGCCGCACCTCCTCGATCCCGATGAACGTGCAGACTACACGTTCGGAGAGGAGCGCGATTTCCCCTTGAGCCGGCGGCAGGCCCGGTACCTCGAGTTTCGCTACGGCGTGTATTTCCCCTGGTCCACGTACCTGGAGCTCATGCCCGGGGGCACGTGGGACGAGCAGGCGCTGCCCGACGGCAAGGCCTTCACCCGCGACGCGCTCGTGTACTTTCCGCGCACCGTCGCGCTCATCCGCGCCCTCCCGCTCGCATCGATCGGCAGCGTCAAGGTGTTGGGGCTCTCCGCCAACCAGCACGGCACCGTGCACCGCGATCGCGACCCCGCCGAGGGCCGCGCGCCCGACACGTTCGTGATGCTCTCGCCGATGGCCCGCGCCCGCGAGGGCCGCGCCAAGCGGCTCTTCCTGTGGGACGACGAGGAGAAGACCGAGCACGTGATCGCGAACAGCGCCTACTGGTTCAACGACGCCGACTACCACGGGGTGCTGCCCGACCCGTACTTCCGCTACTCGCTCCGCGTGGACGGCGCCTTCACCCCCGAGCTCCGCGAGGAGCTCGGTCTGCCGCGCTA
>CAZHGG010000853.1:0-3242 GCA_964531755.1 uncultured Polyangiaceae bacterium | reverse complement strand
CGGCCGCGTCTGGGGCGCCGGCGTCGCGGGTGGGCTCCACGCACGCGCCGATGGCCTCGGTCGTGGAGGTGCACGTGAGCGCACCCGCGCAGCGGTTGCCGCCCCGCCCGCGGCACCCGGCGCGGCAGAGCGAGGTGCCGTCGTCGCAGACGCGACCGCTCGTCTCGGCGCCGCAGTCGGCGTCGGTCTTGCACTCGCCGCAGCGCCCGTCGAGCGCGCAGATGGCGCTCCGACACACGTCGGGCTTGGCGCACGGCTCGCCCTTCGGCAGGCCACAGCGCTGATCGGGCTGGAAGCACGCCCCGCTGCGGCACACGGCGTCGGACGCGGGCGGACCGCAGGGCTCGCCGTTGGGCAGGCCGCAGCGATCGTCGGGCTCGAAGCACGTGGCCGAGACGCACGCGCGCCGGCCGTTCTGCGGGGTGCAGTCGCCCCCGATCGGGGCCGCGCTCGGCAGCGGCTGATCGTTGGGGGTCTTCGGCGTGCACGTGCCCGCGGCGCACCACTGCGACGCGCTGCAGTCCGCGTCCGTCGTGCAGACGCTGCCACACGCGCCCGTGGTGAGGTTGCAGATGGTCCCGGCGCGCCCGGCGCAGTCGGCGTTGCTCGTGCACTTCGCGCAGGCGCCCGCGGCGGTGCAGTACGGCTGGCTCGTGGTCGGGCACGGCCGGGCGCCGGCCGCCCCGAAGTCGACGGTGCACGTCGCGCAGGCGTTGCCGGAGCACACGGGCTTCGCGCCCGGGCACTGCGTGTAAGATGCACACTCCACGCAGCGACCGGCGTCCGCGCCACCCACGAGGCACACGGGGAGCCCCGCGGTGGGGCACGCGCGGCTCGGGCCGGCGCCGTAGTCGACGAGGCACCCGGCGCACGTCCCCGCCGCGGTGTTGCAGGTGGGCGCGGCCGCCGTGGTGCAGCGGGTTACGTTCACCTGCGTGCACTCGGTGCACTTGCCGATGGCCGGGCCGGCGGTGTTGCACGCGGGCCTCGCCGCGTCGATGCAGGGCTGGGAGGCGCCGGAGCCCAGCTCGCCGTTGCACACCTCGCAGGCGTACGGGTGCGCGCGGCCGCAGCGGGTGCCCGCGCAGTCGGCGTCGACGGCGCAGGTGTCGACGGGCACGGCCGTGGGCTCCGGGAAGCCCCCGTCGCCCGAGTCGGTCGCCCACGTGTCGCGCGGGGCGCCGCGCGCGCCGGCGGCCGAGACCGCCCCCTGGTTGACGAGGATCGTGCCGCCCGTCCCCGCGCCGACCGTGGCGCGGAAGCGCAGGCGCGTCTCCGCGCCCACGCCGAGGGTGCCGCCGCGCGTCCCGTCAGCGCCCACGCCGAGGAAGGCGGTGAGGGTGCGGGTGGCGTCGTCGAAGTCGACCGGGTCGAGATCTTTGCGGTCGGTCTTCACGCCCGGGTTGGGACCGCTCACGATCTCGGTCGACCCGGGCACGTACGTGAAGCCGGCCGGCACGACGTCGGTGAGCACGACGCCCACGGCGTCGTCGTTGCCGCTGTTGGTCACCGAGAGGGTGAACTCGATCGTGTCCCCCTCGAAGACGGCGCCGCCCGGCCGGGCGACGAGCGCCCGCGCGGTCTTGACGGAGGTGGTGAGGTCGGGCGCGAGCGTGGAGATCGACGTGACGAGCGCGCCGACCGCGTATTTGTCGTTCGTGGACGTCGCGGTGATCGTCGCGGAGTCGTCCCCGGCCTGCACGAGCGCGCTGATGTCGACGATGTCGAGATCGAACCCGCTCATGCTGCGCGCCGTGCCGGTCTGCTGCGGGAGATCGCCCGCGAGGCTGACGGGCAGGCCGAACACCGAGCGCGTGCCGTTGAAGAAGTTCGTGGTCGGGTTCAGGGCGTCGCCGAGGAGCGTGGGCAAAGGAGCGCTGCGCGCCTTGAACGCGAGCGAGTCGCCCAGGCCGCCGTCGTCGCCCTCGTACGCCACGACGCCGAGCTTCGCGTCGAAGCCGAGGGTGGGGACGCGGAAGCCCGAGATGTTCACTTGCGTCGAGCCGCCGAGCTCCACGAAGTCGAGCCCGTCGAACAGGGTCACGTTGCGGACCGGGTCGGCGGGCCGGTCGTACACCACCACGAGGGTCCACGCCGCGAAGGCGTCGTTGATGTTCTGATCGGCGACGGGCTGCGAGTCGAACCCCGCTACCCGGTACGCGCCGGTGCCGAACTGGCGCACCACGGAGGTGACGTTCGCGGTGTTTTGATAATACACGTTTCCGCCCGCCGGCACGGTGAGCGAGTCTTGCGCCGTCACGGTCGCCACGAAGGCGCCGGGCCGCTCGAGGCTCACCGTCGGGCGCGGCGGGCCGGCGAGCAGCGTCGCCGCCCAGTAGAGCTGCGCGTGCACGATGTTGGCGCCCGCGGGCACCTGCGCGCCCACGCGCGGGCCCGTCCCCAACACGGCGGTGCTACGGGCGTTGGCCAGCGTCACGGCGGTCGAGGCGAGCGCCTGCCCCGCGCCGGGCTCGTCGGAGCGCCAGAACACGTCGTAGGCCGAGTCGGCGGTGTTCGCGCCGCACGGCCCGACCGTGCCCACCACGGGCGCCGGCGCGGCCTGGCCGCCGGTGCGGCACTCCTGGCCCAGCGTGTTGCCGATCATCACGAAATCGCCGTGAAGGTTGAACTGGCGGCGGAGCCGCGGCGCGGCCTCGGCCGGGGTCGTGGCGAGCCCGAGCTCGGCGAGCGAGAGCGCCCAGCAGAGACCGGCGAGGTGGCGCGCTCGCCCGCGCGTTCCGAACTTCATGGCTGGCGGTCTTCCGTGCGTTCCTGGGACCCGCGGGTCGACGACCCCGCGTCCTCACTGGATTTTTCTAGCGGGCGCGAGACGTAGTGCAAGTCGCGCGGCGACGCAACGCCCCGGGAGGTAGCACGCATTGGCCAATCCGTGCTACGCATGGTCGGGATGTGGATGACGCTCACCGCTTGCGCCCTCGGGCTCGCCGCCGGCGTGCGCCACGCGTTCGAGCCCGACCACCTCGCGGCCGTCTCGACCCTGGTCACCGGGGCGCGACCCGGGCGCGCGACGCTGCGCTTCGCGGCGGCGTGGGGCGCGGGGCACGGCGCCGTCCTCCTCGCGGTCGGTGGCGTCCTCTTCGCGCTGCGCGCCGAGATGCCCGCGCGCGTGGCGGACGGCCTCGAGCTGCTCGTCGCGTTCATGCTCGTCGTCCTCGGCGTTCGGCGGCGGTGGCGGCGGATTTGGTGGCGGCGGTGGCGGAGGCTTCGGCGGCGGTGGCGCG
>CAZHGG010000852.1:0-3242 GCA_964531755.1 uncultured Polyangiaceae bacterium | reverse complement strand
AGCCCGTGGAGCCGAAGCCCGCCGAGACCGCGGCGCCCGACCCGAAGCCCGCGGACCCGAAGCCCGCGGACCCGAAGCCCGCGGACCCGAAGCCCATCGAGCCGAAGCCGGCGGACCCGAAGCCCGTGGCGCCCGTCGAGCCGTAGCCCGGCGCTCAGGCGCGGAGCAGCTCCCCGGCGCGGTGCGCGAAGCGCTCCGTGTCGCGGAGCGCGCGGCCGCACACGCCCGTCATGAGGGCGAAGCCGTGGGGGAGCGACGGTGACCGCATCACCTCCGCGTGGACGCCGGCGGCGAGGAGCTTCTCGGCGTACGCCTCGCCCTCGTCCCGCAGCGGGTCGAACCCCGCGACCACGACGAGCGCGGGCGGCGCGCCGGCCACGTCCGGCGCGTGAAGCGGCGACAAGAGCGGGTCGGTGCGCGAGGCGTGCCCCGGCTGGGAGGTGGCGCCCGCGTATTGATCGAGGTACCAGTCGATCGACGCGTTCGTGAGGAAGTAGCCCTCGCCGAGCTCGCGGTGCGACGGGAACGAGCGCGTGGCGTCGACCGCGGGGTAAATGAGCAGGGACACCTTCGGGCGCACCGCGTCGGCGGGGGTGTGGGCCCCCCCCCCCGGGGTGCGGTGGCCGCCGGCGGGGCCCCCCCCCTGCCCCGGGCGCGCGGGGTCTACCCCGCGCCCCCGCGCCTCACGGGCGGCGTAGCGGAAGGCGGCGAGCGCGTCGAACACGGCCGCCGGGAAGCGGTGCTCCGGCGCGAGCCGGGGCTCCACCGAGAGCACCCGGGCTTGCGCCTCGAGCGCGAGCCGGCGGCAGAGCGTGTCGTGCGTGTCGAGGTCGCCGACGACCCAGCCGCCGCCGTGCACGAAGACGAACCCCGGGGAGGGCGCCTCGAGCCCCGCCGGCTCGTACAGGCGCGCCCGCATGACCCCGCCGTCGGCGTCGCGGAGCTCGCGCTCGCGCACGCCCACCGCGCCGCTCGGCAGGTCCTCGATGATCGCGACTGACGCGAGGATCGAGCGCCGCGCCGAGCCCGGCGAGCGGCCCGCGACCTCGGAGTCGCCGGTGTGCTCACCGATGACGAGCAGCAGCGCGATGTCGGGGTCGAGCCCGCGCACCACGTCGGCCTCGCGGGCGCGGAGAAGGCGCTTCCGGAGCCACGTCGAGCGAAAAATGCGCCGAATGAGCGGGCCGCCGTAGCGCACCTTCACGCGGTCGGCCGGGGAGAGCCGCGTCGGAGCGGCGCGCGCGGTCACGGCTTCAGCTGACCCAGCGCGCCAGGATGACCGTGATGTTGTCGGGGCCGCCGTTCTCGTTGGCGCGCTGGATGAGCTGCGAGGCCGCCTGCTTCAGGTCGGGCGCGCCCTGGACGATCTCGAGGAGCTCCTCGTCGGTGACCGGGCCGGACAGGCCGTCGGAGCAGAGCACGTAGACGTCGTCGGCGCGCGACGCCTCGAAGCGGGTGTCCACCTTGACGGTGTCCTTCATGCCGAGCGCGCGCACGATCACGTTCTTGTGGGGGAAATTGGCGATCTCCTCCGCCGTGAGGCGCTTCATCTTGATGTAGTCGTTCAGGAGCGAGTGGTCGTCCGTGAGCTGCTCAATCTTGCCGTCGCGGATGCGGTAGCCGCGGGAGTCGCCGACGTGGGCGCAGTAGACGCCGTCCTCCACCGCGAAGAGCACCACGATCGTGGTGCCCATGCCGCGCTGCCGGGCGTCGCGCTGCGCGCTCTCGTAGATGCGCAGGTTGGCGAGCTTGATGCCCGTGATGAGCCGGTTCTCCTCGTAGCCGCGCGACCGGTCCATCTTGTACGGCCAGGTGCGCTCCGGGTCTTCCGAGGTCGAGATGAAGAAGTCCTTCAGCGCGTCGACCGCCATCTGGCTCGCCACCTCGCCGGAGGCGTGCCCGCCCATCCCGTCGGCGACGATGTAGAGACCAGCTTCCTCGAGGATCGAGAAGTTGTCCTCGTTGTGCTGGCGCTTCATGCCGACGTTGGTCTCGCCGGCGACTTCTATCCGCAGCTGGGTGGTGGTCAAGGTCGGGTACCTAGGGCGAAATCGTCGCGAATGGAGGGCCGATGTGTCAACCCAAACCGTGGGACGAGGAGGCAAATTTCCCTCCTCCTGCGGGCGCGGGAGGAGCGGGCAGCGAGCGCCTCTCCGAGCATTACCACGTCTGTCGTCGGCGCGTACGGGCCGGTTCTCGCCTTTGCTTGCGCACCTTTGGCCACACTGCCTCGCCCGCTACTGCGGGGCGGGGCGGAGGGTGACCGGCGCCTCCCGGAACTTCGTGCCGTCGAACACCAGCAGCTTGGCCGCGTCGCCCACCGACTTGCGCCCAATGGCGTCCGCGAGCTGCTCGGGGGTCTCGACCGGTGCGCCGTCGACGGCGACGATGATGTCCCCGCCGTCGGGCTCGGTGCTCGCCTTCAGGCCGGCGCGCTCCGCCGGCGACTGCGGCGCGAGCGCGAGCACGCGGACCCCCTTGATGCTCCCCGCCTGGGACGGCGCGCCGCGCAGGCCGAGCCACGGCTGCGGGGCGACCGCGGTGGCGGGCGTGCGCATGAGGAACGTGCGGATGGCCGAGATGGGCGCCCCGACCGACACCGGCGCGCAGCGGGCGGTGGACCGCACCTGGCAGGCGTGCACCAGGAGCCCCACCGCGTTGCCCCGGCTGTCGAGCACGGGCGCGCCCGGCACCGAGAGCGCGCCCTTCATGTCGAGGTCGAGCGTGTTGAGCAGCGGCGCGCCCGCGCGGGACTTCGCGTCGGTGCGCCCCTTCAGCGCCACCGGCACGGCGCCGAGCTTCCCCCGCAGCGGCAGCACGAGGCGAAGGTCGGTCGCGTTCGGCTCGATCTCGCTCGCCGCGAGGCCCTCCTTCCACTTGATGGCCTGCGGCACGAGGAGCGCGAGGTCCCAGTCGACGTCTTTGTGCCCCACCTTCGCGGCCACGGCGGAGCCGTCGGCGTAGCGCACCTGCACGGTCTCGGTGGCGCCGAGCCCCGAGAGGGACGTGAGGATGCGGCCGTCGTTCGCGAGCACGGTGCCGATGGCGACCGGCCTGCCGCCTACCTCCCCCGCCACCACGCCGCGGCGGGCGTGCTCCGCGGGGTTGCTCGCCGCGGGCGCGGGCGGGGCGGGCGGGGCGCCGGGCGCCGCGGGGCCCGGCAGCGGAGGGCGCGCCGCGGCCGTGGACCCCACCGAGGAGACCCCCACTACGAGCGCGAGCGCCCACGGGCGGCGCGCCCG
>CAZHGG010000851.1:0-3245 GCA_964531755.1 uncultured Polyangiaceae bacterium | reverse complement strand
GCGGCGCGCGCGGTCGGCGCGAGGAACAGCGTCGCGGCGAGCGGCGCGAGCGCGACGAGTCCGCGGGGGAGGGGAGTTCGAGGGAGGGGGCGCGCCACGAGCCACGGGATTAGCATGCCGCTCGCGGTCGGCCAC
Organism: uncultured Polyangiaceae bacterium; assembly: GCA_964531755.1. GTDB lineage: Bacteria > Myxococcota_A > Polyangia > Polyangiales > Polyangiaceae > JAAFHV01. The sequence goes on along the minus strand of CAZHGG010000851.1, from coordinate 3,110 downwards.
TCAAAAGTCACTCATCCCTGCGTGACGCCGGAACCGAGGTCGGCGCGCTACGGCGCGGGCTCGTCCAGCTCGGCGGTCAGCTCGAGCATGGTGGTGCGGAAGCCCGCCCGCGCGAAGAGGCGCTGGGCCCGCTCGTTCTGCGCGGCGGTGAGCAGCACCACGCGGGGGGCGCCGCGCCGCCGCAGCTCGGCCTTCACCTCGCGCACGAGCGCCTCCCCCGCGCCGAGCCCACGCGCGCCGTCGTCGACGTAGAGATCGTGGAGCTTTCCGCACGGGCCGAGGAGGGCGAAGTAGTCGAGCCCCTCGAGCGTGGCGTACGCGTAGCCGATCACGCGCCCCTCGGAGACCGCCACGCGGAGCACGCTCTTGGCGTCGCCGAGCACCCGGGGGAGGAACCTCGCGTAGCCCGCCTCGGGGTCGTCCAGGTGCACGAACCGCAGCGGGTCGTAGCCCTCGTGGAGCCGCACGAGCTTCGCGGCCAGCGCGGCGACCGCGGGCAGCTCGTCCAGGGTGGGGGCGCGGACGTCCATCACTCCTCGACCCTAGCAGGGTCGGGCGCCCTCGACACGCGTTCGGGCGGCGGTGACAAAGTGCGCCACACTGTGCCCGTAGGGTCGAGCTCACGCGCGGATAAACGCGAAATTTCGCCGATATCTTGTTGGTACACATCGTGCTCCACTGGAGCGCATGACCTCCCGCCTTCACCTCGCGTGTCTCGCCTCTCTCGTCCTCGGCACCGCCCTGCTCACCGAGCGGTCGGCGGAGGCCTGCGGCGGCTGCTTCGTGCCTCCGGAGAACAACACCGTGGTCACCGACCACCGCATGATCCTCTCCGTGGCGCAGGGGCAGTCCACTCTCTACGACCAGATCCGGTACCAGGGCTCGCCCGAGTCATTCGCCTGGGTGCTCCCCATCGCCGGTGAGGCGCAGGTCGGGCTCTCGGCCGATCTCGTGTTCTCGGTGCTCGACGGCATGACCCAGGTGGGCGTCGTCGCGCCCCCGCGCAACTGCCCGCCCCCTCCCACCTGCAACCGCGCGTCCGACAACGCACCCCAGGCGGGCGGGTTCGCCGACGCGAGCGCCGCTCCGGGGCCCGGCGGCGTCACGGTGACCAAACAAGAGGTCATCGGCCCCTACGAGACCGTGCAGCTCCAGGCCACGAACCCGCAGGCCTTGAACGAGTGGCTGGCCACGAACGGGTTCTCGATCCCGGCGGACGTGAAGCCGGTCGTCGCGGCCTACGTGACCGAGCACTTCAACTTCCTGGCGATGAAGCTCAAGCCAGGCGCCACGGTGCAGTCGATGCGGCCGGTGCGCGTGACCACGCCCGGCTCCACGGTGACCCTCCCGCTCCGCATGGTCGCGGCCGGCACCGGCGCCGTCGTCGGCATCTCGCTGTGGGTCCTCGGCCAGGGCCGCTACGAGGCCACGAACTTCCCCATGTTCACCGTGAAGGCGGAGGACCTCGCCTGGGACTGGACGAAGAACTCGAGCAATTTCAAGGAAATTCGCGCCGCCAAGGCCGCCGCCACGAACGGCCGCGGCTGGGAGCTCGAGGCCAGCATCGGCGTGAGCACGCAACAGATCGACAGCGCCATCCGCAGCGGCATCGTGCCCACCCCCGGGGGCTTCATGGGCCCCGGCCTCCCGCCGCGCAACGCGGACGACGACTACGCCGCGATCCCCCCGGCCGACGGCAAGCCCGGCAAGACCGCGGCGGAGGTGCGCGACGAGGACCTCGGCGTGCTCCTCGGGCGCGTCGTCTCGGGCGCGCAGATCCGCACGACCCGCATGCGCTCCGACCTCGCGCACGCCGCCCTGACCGAGGACCTCGTCCTCGCCGCGTCGCCCGACCAGGGCCTGCTCGGGACCACCCGCCAGGTGACCCGCGAGCTGAACGAGCCGCTCTGCCCCGTGTACGACGGGTGCGACGTCGTCGGGCAGGCGCCGCGCAGCGAGGCGGCCGCCAACGCGAGCTCCACGTCCGACTCGTCGCTCCGAAGCAACTGCTCCACGTCGAGCGTGAGCAGCAACGCCACCTCGGGCGGCGCGCTGCTCGCGGGGCTCGGCGCCCTCGGCCTCGTCGTCGCCCGGCTCCGTCGCCGCCGCGCGGTCTGAGGCGGTCGCGCGGCGCGCGCGTGCACGTCGAGAGTGAACAAGGCGAGGTTTGTGTTAGGGTTTCGCGCACGATGCGCGCCCTACGCCCCCTCGCCTTGTCGCTCTCTTCCGTCACCGTCGCGGTCACCGTCGTCGCCACCGTCGTGGTCGGCTGCTCCAGCGATCCCGAGGCCGCGGCCTGCAAGCCGGCGTCGGTCACGGCCGGTCTCGACCTGACGACCCCCGCGGTCGACTTCACGAAGGACGTCGTGCCCATCTACGAGGCGTCTTGCTCGGACAACAACTGCCACGGCGCGACCGTCGGCGGGAACAACACGCTCTTCCTCGGCAAGGGCAACCCCGACGAGGTCTACAAGGGCCTCGTGGGCCAAAAGTCCAAGAAGTACGCGAAGCAGACCCTGGTCGTCGCGGGCGATCCGAAGGCGAGCTTCCTGATGCTCAAGATGGACGGCGACATCTGCTCGCTCGACTGCGGCTCGCAGGGCTGCGGCGTGGCCATGCCGAACAACACCGCGGGCTCGCCCCAGCCGCTTCCCGAGGACAAGCGCAACGTCGTGCGCCGCTGGATCGCCCAGGGCGCGAAGCGCTGAGGTGGTCGCCGTGCTGCCCGTCGTCGCCGCCGGGCGCGCGCCCCGAGTGAGCCCGCGATGATCGCCCGCCTCACCGGCCTGCTGGTCGAGGAGCTCGACGGCTCGCTGCTCGTCGACGTGGGCGGCGTGGGCTACGAGGTGACGGCGCCGCTCGGCACGCGCGGGCGGGTCCGGCTCGACGCCGAGGGCCGCGGCACGCTCCTCGTGCACACCCACGTGCGGGAGGACGTCCTGCAGCTCTTCGGGTTCGCCACCGACGCCGACCGCGCCGCGTTCCGCGTGCTCATCGGCGTCGCGAGCGTGGGCCCCCGCACGGCCGTGTCCATCTTGAGCGCGCTGCCGGCGCCCGAGCTCGCGCGGGCCATCGCGCGCAAGGAGCTCACCACGCTCACGTCCATCCCC
>CAZHGG010000850.1:0-3249 GCA_964531755.1 uncultured Polyangiaceae bacterium | reverse complement strand
ACGGCGTCCGCGGCGGACAGGGCTGGGCGCGCCGCCGCGCCCGACGGCGGTGGCGGCGCCATCGAGAAGAACGGCGCGGGCGGCGGCGACTCGCGCGCCTCCTCGAGCGGCCCCGGCGTCACCGACACGATGCGGGAGGTGGTCACCGCGGGGAGCCCCGCCACCGGCGCGACCCCCGCCTCACCCCACGCCTCGGGCACGGGGCTCTTGGAGAAGGGCGGGACGACGCTCGCGAAGCCGCCGAAGGGGGGCACCGCGGGCGCCGGCGGCGGCACGCTGCCGAACCCCGAGAAGGAGGCGTAGCTCGGTGAAGGCGCGCGCGGCGGCGGCGGCGCGGCGAAATTTGCGAAGCTCACGTAGCTCGGCATCGTGGCGCGCGGCTCCGGCGGGAGGCTCGCCTCGGTGGCCGGGGGGAGCGACTCTCGACGGATCGGGCGCGCAAGCACGATGGCCTCGCTGTCGGGGCCCGTGCGCGCGACCGCGTTCCGGCGCGCCTCGGCGAGCGCCGCGCGCATCTGGGTGGCGGAGGGCCAGCGGTCCTCCTTCTTGAACATGAGGGCGCGATCGATCACCGACGCGATCTCCTCGGGCAGCGCGGGGAGCACGGCCTCGACCGGCCGCGCTCGCATCGTGGCCGCGGCGAGCAGCTTCTTCTGCACGCCCTCCACCGGGTGCACGTGCTCCCCCGAGAGCATGGTGAACATCATCGCCCCGACGGCGAAGAGGTCGGCGCGTACGTCGAGGGCGCCGCCGGTGCCCGCGGCTTGCTCCGGCGACATGTACGCGGGCGTGCCGAGCACGATGCCCGCCCGGCTGCCCTTGCTGCTGCCTCGCGTGGTGGAGAGCTTCGCGACGCCGAAGTCGAGCAGCTTGAGCTCGCCGCTCGACGTGAGGAACACGTTCGACGGCTTCAGGTCGCGGTGGATGACGCCGCCCTCGTGCACCGCGATCAGCACGTCGAGGATGGAGTCGGTGATGCCGAGCGCCACGTCGACCGGGAGCGAGCCGCCGAGGCGGAGGCGGTGCTCCTCGAGGGTCTCACCGCGGAGCAGCTCCATCGCGAGGAAGGGACACCCGTCGTCGGTCATCCCGTCGTCGAAGACGCGCAGGATGCCGGGGTGACTGACGACGTTCGCGAGGTAGCCCTCGCTGAAGAAGCGCTCCACCACGGCCTCGTCGCGGCAGAGCGCGGCGTGGAGCACCTTCAGCGCGGCGCGCGAGCCGTTGCGGTGGGTCACCCCGAACACGCTCGCCATGGAACCCGAGCCGAGGACGGAGTTGACTCGCCACTTGCCGATGACGGTGCCGATGCGTCGTTCTTCGCTCCCCATCTCCGCTGGTGACCACGGTACCATGGTGGCGTGGTCTCGCCCCAAAAGGCTGCGAGATCGCGGGGTTACTTGCCGCGTGCGCAGTGTCGTCCGTTCAGTTGGAGGCGGCTCGCAGCGTCGCGGGCGGCGCGGCCCGGTGTCAGCGCCCGCCGAGGGGCCGCGGCTCGAGCTTGCTCAGGTACGCGAACAGCGCCCGCTTCTCGGTCTCGTTCATGGTCTTGTAGCTGTCGACGGGCATGAACGGGTTCAGCTTCGCGCCGTTCTTCCGCACGCCGGTGGTGAGGAGCTTGTCGAAGTCCTCGTAGGTCCACCCGGCGAGCCCCGACGCGTGCGGCGTCAGGTTCAGGGGCACTGGGGTCTCCTTCGGCGCCCCCGGGATGGGCCCGCCCGAGAAGCCCTTCCCGTGGCAGCCGGTGCAGCCGCGCGCGATGAACGCGCCGTAGGCGGCGGTCGGCTCCGGCTGCCCCGCCAGGTCGGGCTTGGAGGCGGCCTGCCGGCGGGCGACGTCGAGCACGATCGCGTCTCGCCGATCGAGGACCTTGCCGAGCACGCCGATCTTCACGAGGCCGTCGGGGCGCTCGATCGGCCTCTGCGTACGCAGGTAGCTCACGAGCGCGCGCACGTCGCCGTCGTTCATCCACCCGAAGTCCTCGACTGGCATGAACTGGACGCCGCGCCCGTCCTTCTTCACGCCGTAGCGCACGAGGCGGGCGAGCTCGCCGTCGGAGTACGCCTCGAGCTTGGTCGTCAGGTTTGGGCCCGTGAAGGTCCCGAGCGGTCCCATCACGAGCGGGCGGCCGCCGCTGAAGTCGGCGCCGTGGCAGTCGGCGGAGCTGCAGCCCCCGAGGCCCTTCGCGATGTGCTCACCGCGCGCGAGCACCTCGGCGTCGTTGCTCCGCTCGATCGCCATCGGCGGCACGTCGTAGACCTTCGCCATGCTCTCGTCGAACGCGCGCACCTGCAGCCCCACGAAGCCCCCCGCGCCAAGCAGCGCGAGCCCGAGCAGCGCCGCGATCCCCTGAAGCACCCTCTTCGTCTTCGCGTTCATGCGCCCATCGTACGCGAGCGCCTCCCGTGTGGGGTGTGCTCTACGCGTGACATACGGCGCGCCAGCGCTCGTATAGAACGTGCGGATGACCGTCGAGACACTCCCCAAGCTGAAGCCGCGCTACCGTGGGGTCTCTCACCAGGTCGGGTTCTTCGTCGCGATCGTGGCTGGCCTGGCGCTCTTCGCGTGGGCGCGCCCCGGCGTGGCCCGTGGCGCGGCGGCCGTCTTCGGGGGCAGCGTCGCGCTCCTGCTCGGCACGAGCGCGCTCTACCACCGGCGGCACTGGGAGCGCGTGGGGCGCGAGCGCATGCGCCGGCTCGACCACGCGGCCATCTTCGTGCTCATCGCGGGCGGGTGGACGCCGCTGCTCACGGTGCTCCCGCGGCCCGGCGGGGGGCACCTCGCGCTCGCGCTCATCGTGGGGGGCGCCGCGCTCGGCGTGATCAAGTCGCTGCTGTGGCCCAACGCGCCCAAGTGGATCATCGCGGTGCTCTGCGTGGCGCTCGGGTGGGCGGGCATCGGCGAGGCGGCGCGCGCGGCCTCGGTGCTCGGCGCGGCCGCGGTCGGCCTCCTCGTGGCGAGCGGCGTGGCCTACAGCGTGGGCGCCCTCGTCTACGCTCGGAAGCGCCCCGATCCGCTGCCGGAGGTGTTCGGGTACCACGAGGTGTTCCACGCGCTCGTGCTCGTGGCCACGGCGTGCCTCTACGGGTTCGTGGTGATCGTGCTCCAGCACGGGTGAGCGCGGGTGGCCGCGCGCCACCGCGCCAGCACGGGGAGCGCGTCCGCGCGGGCGAGGCTCACGCCGCGCAGAGAAAGTCCGCGCCCTCGACGCGCCCGCCGGCCGCGAGCCTCGCGCGCACGACGTCGCGC
>CAZHGG010000849.1:0-3254 GCA_964531755.1 uncultured Polyangiaceae bacterium | reverse complement strand
ACCCGCCCGCCGAGCCCGCCCGGGCCGGCGACGCGGCGCCGCGCGAGCCGCTGCCCACGCGCGTGCTCCGGTGGCTGCGCGACTACTTCCTCGGCGAGGACCCGCAGTTCCTCGCCGCGCTCGTGCCGTTCTGCTTCCTCTCGATGTTCCTGTTCACGCGGCACCCGTTCCGCACGAACTTCATCTTCGACGAGCAGGAGGCGCTGCTCGCGAACCCGTACGTGCGCAGCGTCGCCGACGCCCACCCGAAATTCGGCTGGTTCGACGCGTTCCACCGCGACTTCTGGGGGCTCGGCCCCGAGCGCAGCATCGGCTCCTACCGGCCCATCCCGAACCTCGTGTGGCGCTTCTTGTGGATGTGCGGCGCGCGGGAGCACAACCCGTTCCTGCACCACTGGGTGAACGTCCTCTTCCACGGCGCCAACGGCGCGCTCCTCACGATCCTCGTGTGGCGCGTCACCAAGCGAAAGGGCGTCTCCTGGCTCGCGGGCATGTTCCTCGTAGCCTCCGCGGTGCTGACCGAAGCGGTGAGCGGCGTGGTCGGCATCTCCGACGTGTTCGGCACGTTCGGGTGCCTGCTCGCGCTGCTCGCGCTCACGACGCGGCTGCCGGCCATGGGCCCGCTCGTGTTCCTCGCCACGCTCTTCGGGCTCTACTCGAAGGAGAGCGCCCTCGTGTGCGTGCCGATGGTGCCGCTCTTCGCGCTCGCCACGGCGCGCGATCTGTTCCCCGAGAAGCCGCGGCGGGTCGCCCGCACGCTCGTGGCGTTCGTGGCCGCCGCGGCGGCGTTCGTGTTCTACGTCGAGACGCGGCGGCGCCTGTTCCCGGCGGCGGTACCGCCCGCGTTCACCGCCGCGGCGAACGAGGGTCGCTCGGCCTCGCACCGCGCGTTCGCGGCGCTCATGCGCTGGTACGGGCAGCCCGTGTTGCCGCGCGATCTCCTGAACAACCCGCTCGCGGCGACCGACGCGCCCCACCGCATCGCCGGCGCCTTGCGCGTCTACTGGCGCGGGCTCGTGCAGGTCGTGTTCCCGAAGACGCTGTCGGGCGACTACTCGTCGCCGCAGGAGCCCGTGCCGGCGACGCTCGTCTTCCCCGAGAGCGTATTGGGTGCACTCTGCATGGTCCTCCCGCTCCCCGTCGCGGCGGCGCTCGCGCTCCGGTCGTACCGCGCCGGGAAGGCGAAGCCGGCCGAGGCCGCGAAGCCCGCGGCCGACTCGCCCTACCGCGAGCCGGCGGAGCCCGCGCCCGCGGCGGCCGTCGCCAGCCTCGAGGTGGCGCCCGACCAGGTCGACTACCGCCCGCTCGTGGCGGTGAGCCTCGTCTGGGTGGTCGCGTCGTACTTCCCCGTGTCGAACATCCCGATCGTGCTGCCCACCGTGCGCGCCGAGCGGTTCTGGTACTTCCCGGTGGTCGGCACGAGCATCTTGCTGGCGATCGCCGCGGTGCGCGCGTTCGAGCGCGCGCGGGCCGTCGACGCGGCCGCGCCCGGCGCCGGGGTGTGGGAGACCGTGCGGCAGAAGACTGGCCTCCGACGCGCCCACGCCATAGGGCTCTTCGTCGCGGCGTTCACCCTCTTCCAGAGCGTGGCCGCGCGCCTCCACGCGAACGACTACACGACCGATCTCACCTTCTGGGACGCCACCCGCAAGGCGGTGCCCCGCAGCGCCAAGGCGCACCTCAACTACTCGGTCATGAAGGGGGCGCGCGGCGACCTCGAGGCCCGGCGCGCGGCGAACGTCATCGCGCTCGAGCTCGCGCCCGAGTGGCCGATGGCGAGCATCTACCTCGGCGACACGCTCTGCCGCATGCACCGCGCGCCCGAGGCCTGGCCCCACTACAAGAAGGGCTTCGAGATGGCCCAGAACGACGTGAACCTGCTCTCGCTGGGCCTCCAGTGCCTGTGGGACGAGAAGCTCATCACGCCGCCCAAGGCGGAGGCCGGCGAGCCCACCCCGCCCGAGTCGCCCACCCGCGCGGAGCTCCGCGCCATCGCCGCCCGCCACCCGGGGTCGTGGCTCGAGTGGCTCACCAACGACATCGTCGCGAACGGCGAGACGCACAAGGGCGTCGACCCGAAGCACCGGCCCCGCGGGTACAACGAGGGGCCGAAGGAGTAGCCTCGGCGCGCCGATGACCCCGAAGACCAAACAGCGCGTCGCGTTCCTCGCGAAGCTCGCGTTCACCGGCGCGCTGCTCACCTGGCTCGTGCGCAAGGGCGCGCTCGACATGCGCGCGCTCGGGGTCTTCCTCGACAATAAACCTTTGTTATTGTTGAATATTATCGTCTTTTGCACGGCGTCCGTGCTGATCGCCACGGTGCGCTGGCGCATGCTCGTGAGCCTCTCGGGGGCGCGCGTGGGCTTCTGGCGCTCGGTGTCGCTCCAGCTCGTGTCGCTGTTCTTCAACGTGGTCATCCCCGGCAACGTAGGGGGCGACGTGCTGAAGGCGCTCTACGTCGCGCGGGACGAGCCGGAGGAGCGCCGCGCGGGCCTGCTCCTCGTCGCCTTCGTCGAGCGCGTCGTGGGGCTCGCGGGCCTCATCACGGTGGGGCTCATCGTGGTGCTCGTGCGCGGGCGCACCCTCTGGCAAGACGAGCTCTTCCGCCCGCTCATCTCCCTCGTCCTGCTGCTCGGCGCGGGCTTCGTCGTGGGCCCGGCGGTGTTCGTGCTCGTCATGCGCTCGTACGGCGCGCGCCTCGAGGCGCTCACCGCGGGCAGCACCTCGCGGCTCGCGCTGCTCACCCAGAAGGTGATCGCGAGCTTCCGCCTCGTGTCGGCGCGCCCCGCGCTGCTCCTCGCGTCGCTCGGCCTCAGCATGGCCCTGCACGGCACCAACATGCTGTTCTTCATGCTGCTCGCCGCCGTGGTTGGGCACCAAGAGGTCACGCTGGGCGCCATCGCCACCATCTACCCCATCGGCCTCTTGAGCCTCATGTTGCCCGTGTCCGCGGCCGGCATGGGCGTGGGCCACATGGCGTTCGAGAAGCTCTTCGCCGCGGTGTCGCTCCAGCACGGCGCCGACGTGTTCAACGTGTTCTTCTTCGGCCAGATCGCCCCGTGCGTGCTGGGGGTCATCCCCTACCTGTCGCTCCGCGCGAAGGCCCCGCTCCCCACCGCCGCCGAGGCCGCGCCGGAGGCGCCGCCCGCCCCGTGAGCGAGGCCCGGCTGTGCCCACCGCGCGAAACGCGCTAACTCACAGCGACGTGGACGAGCGCGCGCCTCACGCCGAGCCCCTCGGCCCGACGGACGTCG
>CAZHGG010000848.1:0-3260 GCA_964531755.1 uncultured Polyangiaceae bacterium | reverse complement strand
CCGCGTGCGCGAGCGAGCCTCCGGCGCAGCCGGCGGCCCCGGCGCGGCCCGCGGCCGCCCTGGACGTGCTCCGCGTGATCCGGGAGGAGGTCGCGCCCGGCGTCCTCGACGCCGGCTCGCCGTTCGTCGTCGTGCTCACGCGCGCGGTCTCGCCAGCGCCCGACGCGCTCGCGCTGGTCGACGCCGAGCGCCGCCCGATCTCCGGGACCACCGTGTGGCTCGATCGGCAGGTCGTCGCGTTCTACCCGTCCGGGCCGCTGCCCCGGGGCCAAGCGCTCGAGCTCCGCCTGAACGCCCCGCTGCGCGCGTCGAGCGGTCCCCCGCTCGCGCCACGTGCGCTCGTCGCGCTGTCCACGCGGCCGGGGGCGCTCCTGCGCGCGCGTCTCGACGGCGGCAGGCTCGAGCCCATGGGCCACCTCGGGCTGCGCTTCGATCCGCCGGTCCACGCGGCGGACGTGTCGGCGCACGCGCGGATCACCGCTGACGGCGAGCCCGTGGCCTTCTCGGCGACCGACGAAGGGGACGACGTCGCGCTCGCCGCGACCGCGGGGTTCCCGCCGGGGCGCGAGATCCGCGTCGCGTGGGGCGAGGGCGACATCGCCGTCACCTCCGCGGGGCGCGTGAGCTTCGCGCCCTTCGTGACGCGCGCGGTGAAGGGCCTCACGCTGCGGGTCGGCGGGCAAGACGAGCACTGCGTACCGGGGGTGAGGGGGCATTATCGCTGCGCGACCACGCGCGTCTCCGTGACGTTCTCCGCGCCGATCTCGGACGACGAGGCCGCGCGGCACATCCACCCGGGGCTCGTCCGCAAGACCCAAGGCGATCTCCGAGGGCACCGCTTCGAGCTCGTGTTGACCCGCGCCGCGCCGACGAGGATCGCGCTCGACGCCGACCTCGCGGACACGTTCGGGCAGCGACTCGGCGCGGCGCGCACGCTCGAGATCACCCCGAACCGCTGAGCTCACGGTGGTCGCGGCTCGGCATGGCGCGCGCTGACCGGCGTGATCCGCCGGGCGTCGAAGCGCGCGCGGTCCTACCTCAGGGCTCGGGTTCGAGCGCCCGGATGTCCTCGATCAGGCGCTCCGCGTCGAGGATCACCGTGGCGTTGTAGATGCCGCGGATCCGGCCGTGCCGATCCACGAGCACCATGTTCTCCGTGTGGAGGAGCTCGTTCGACTTCTTGTCGACGCCGAGTCGCTTCTCGACGAAATACGAGCGCCGCGCGAGCCCGTAGACCACCTCCTTGTCTCCGGTGACGAGGTGCCACTTGCCGGGGAGCACCCCGTTCTGCGCGCCGTACGCCCGCAGCGTCTCGACCGAGTCGACCGACGGCATCACGGTGTGGGAGACGAGCACGACGGCGGCGTCGTCGCGGAACGCCGACTGCACCTTGCGGAGCCCGACGGCCATCCGCGGGCACACGTCTTGGCACCGCGTGAAGAAGAAGTTCGCGACGTAGATCTTGCCGCGGAGCGTCTCGTTCGAGACCACCACCCCCTCCTGGTCGACGAGCGAGAACGGGGCGATCGTGTGGATCGACCGGTAGCGCGGCTCGGCCGGCGCGATCCACTCGGCCGTGAAGTCCGCGGTCTCGTAGAAGGGCAGCCCTGTCACGTCTCCACCGCGGTGCGCGCCGCGCCAAACGAGGAGCACGCCGGCCGCGCACGCGAGCGCGCCGAGCGCGAGGAGGCGCCTACTCCTTTTCGTGGACGGAGACGCAGTCGAAGCGGCCGACGATGCCATAGCGCCTCCCGTCCTTGAACGTGTAGTTCGCCGCGACGCCGCCCTCCGCGTCCCAGGTCGTCTGGCGGCCCTCCTCGCGCCCGGCCTTGTGCCGCAGCTCGGCGCGCGCGCCGGTCTCGTAATAGCCTCTCTGCTCTCCTTCGAAGAGATCGGCCTCGTAGCGGTAGACGAACTGGAGCGCGCCGCTCGGCCACCACCCCCGGTGGGTCCCCTCGCGGTTCCCCGCGCGAAACTCCTTCTCGAAGCGGAGCTCCCCGCCTGGGTAGTAGGCCGTGGCGCGGCCGTGGCGCCGGCCCTCGAGGTAGGGAGTCCGCGACAGCACGCGATCGCCGGTCCGCTCCACGACGTACCCGGAGAACGGCGCGCCGTCTCGGTGGAGGAGCCCCGCGACGTCCCGCAGCCGAGGCTCGCCCCGCGCGCCGATCTCGCCCGCCACGGCCGTCGTGTTCGGGAGCGACTGCTCCAGATCACCAGCGCCGGAGCTGGCGAGCGCCGCGAGCAAGAGCCACGCGCGCATCTCAGCGAGTGACCGTTCCCGCGGTCCCGTAGTACCCATCCCCGTTGATCCAGGGCGCGTCGTCGGTCACGTGGTAGTGGTAGATCCCGTTCGGGTAGTCGGCGGTCGCGTGCTCGTGGCCGTGGTACTTGTCGAGTCCGGCGGAGGTGAGGCGCGCGCCGTTCTCGAGCGGACCGTAGAGCGGGAATCCGTCGAGCAGATACCCAATCAGCGCGCCGGCCCCGAGCTTCTTCGTGAGATACACCGGCTCGGTGTGGTAGTGATACTGGCGCGACGGCGCCGGGGTGGGGTGGCCGTTGTACTGGTCGAGGTTGTTGAACTCCAGCGTGTCGAGGAGCGCCCGCACGCCGTTGTACTGGTTGAAGATGACCACCCCGTTCACCGCGATGCCGATGGCGCCGAGGCCCGTGGCGGCGTGCGTGGTGGCGGCGGTCGGGTTCCTGGGGATGCGGAACGTGATGTCCTGCGCGGCCAGGGTCGGATCCGAGATCGTCCCCATCAGGTTGATGGCCGTGCTGAAGTTCGGGTTCGTGCCGTTGTAGGCCTCGTAGTTGGGGCTCGTGGCGCCGAAGAACGGGCTCTTGTGGTCGGGCACGTCGGTCGTGCGGATCGTCACCGTGGTGGCGTCCGCGGAGATCGACGTGATGTTGGTGAAGGCGAGGAACGGCTTGGGCAGATCGCTGCCGGCCGCGCCGCCGTCGGTCGCGCCCACGCTCCCGTCGGTCGACGCGGCGCCCGCGTCGGTCGCGCTGCTCGAGCTGCTGCACGCCGTCGCGCCGAGCGCTCCGACGAACGCGACTACCAGGGGGATGCTTCTCATCGGGCTCTGCCTCTCATGTGGGGGACCGGGATCGCTCTCGAGGCGCGACGCGCAGGACCCCTCACGTTGGGGGGCTTTCGCCGGGAGGTCAAGCGCCGCGCATGGCGCGGCGGCGCGCTTCGCGCACCCGTCGGCCGCGGCGAGCGTCGCGTGTCGTGCGCGTCGCGAGCCGCTCCCTCG